>CAVCTI010000116.1:0-8585 GCA_963604755.1 Duodenibacillus sp.
GCTATAGGTGAGTTAGAAGTGCAGAGATTCGGTGAGTTTTCTGTTTCACAAACAAAGATCACAACACAAGGAGTCTTTTATGCCTTCTACAGCAATTGATAGCCAAATTCATGGCTGCATGTTTTCCACCGACGAAATGCGCAAGATTTTTAGCGACGAATCTTGGGCGCAAAAGTGGCTTGACACGGAAGCCGCATTAGCCAAAGCACAAGCCGAGCTTGGCGTAATCCCGCAAGAAAAAGCCGACATCATCAACAAGTACGCCAAAGCAGAACTCTTAGATATCCCCTCCATCGGTGAGTTCTACAAGTCCTCGATCACAATCGTTCCTCTTTTGAAGGCCTTCAAGGCAGTGTTACCCGATAACGCTGGTGAATTCGTGCACTGGGGCGCCACAAGCCAGGATATTGTTGATACGGGTATTGTGCTTTTGCAGCGTGATGCCTACGACGTTATCTTGCGCGATATGAAGTTGTGCCTAGAGTACTGCTTAGATCTCGCGAAGAAGTATCGCAACACCGTTATGGCTGGACGCACACACGTTGTGCATGCGATTCCAATTACCTTTGGCTACAAGGTTGCTGTCTGGGCAGACGAACTCGGTCGCGATATCGAGCGACTTGAGGAGATGCGTCATCGCGTCTTCGTGGGTGAAATGGCCGGCGCCGTGGGCACCTTAGCCTCGCAGCCCGAAAAAGGCCTTGCAACACAAAAGCGCATGTTCGAAATCTTGGGTCTTGAAGTCCCGGCAATCGCCTGGCACGTCGCACGCGACAATCAAGCAGAATTTACGAACGCTCTTGCCCTTTGCGCCGGCACCTTGGGCCGCATCAACCACGAAATCCTGACATTGCAGCGCACAGAAATCCTTGAACTCGAAGAGCCGTTCTTCATGGGTAAGGTCGGATCTTCGACAATGCCTCATAAGCGTAATCCTGCTGTTCTTGAAAACGTTCTCGCACTGTGCCGCAACGTTCGTAGCATCGCGCCATCTATTGTTGAAACGATGGTAAGCGAAAACGAACGCGATTGGGGTTGCTTCTTATCTGAGTGGGAAGCGATTCCTCGCGCTTGCCATATGCTTGGATGCGCTCTTGAAAAGAGTAAGCACATCTTGAAGAACCTTATTGTTTACCCGAAACATATGGAACGTAACCTCTTTGCCCAGAAGGGTCTCATGATGAGTGAATGCGTGATGATGCACTTAGCGCGCAAGTTAGGCCGTATGACAGCGCACGGTATCGTCTACAAGTCTTGCATGAAAGCCTATGAAGCTGAAGTGCCGTTGAAAGACGTCTTAATGCAAACGTCAGAAGTCACCGCTGCCTTCACAGAAGAAGAAGTTGACCATATGTTAAATCCGCATAGCTACATTGGTCTAGCTCCTGAGTTTGTCGATCGCGTCGTTGCGAAGTACGGTAAGTAGTTTGTTGATATGGGGCGCGGAGCTAGCTCTGCGCTCATCAATCGAACAAGGAAGGAGAAGAAAATGAATAAGGGAAAACTAATTAGTTGGGCAGTGCCTGCTGGGTTGCTTCTTATTTTGTGGCTTATGCCAACGCCAGAAGGCCTGACCGATAAAGCCTGGCATATGTTTGCGATTTTCGCAGCAACAATCGGAGGCATTCTTGCCGCTCCCGTTGCCTCAGGCGCTTTGATGTTTATCGCCTTGGCGCTCACGTACTTCACAAATACCTTAGCTCTGGGAGATGTTTTAAAGGGCTTTGGGTCGGGTACTGTGTGGATGATTTTCTCGGCCTATGTCTTAAGTTTAGGTTTCGTGCAATCCGGATTAGGACGCCGCATCGCTTATAAGATGTTAAGTCTCTTTGGAGGGTCCTCGTTGGGCGTTGCCTATGCCTTAGGTACAGCAGATTTGATTATGGCTCCTGCAATGCCATCGGTGACCGCGCGTTCTGGCGGCATCATTTTGCCAGTTGCAAAATCCATTAACCAGGTTCTTGGTAGCCAGCCAGGCCCCACGGGTAAGAAAATCGGCGATTTTCTTATCATGACGTGCTTTCAATTTACGCCGATCACAGGTGCTTTCTTCATGACAGGTATGGCGGCGAACCCACTTTGCGCGCAGTTAGCTAAAGATGGTCTTGGTGTGGAATTAACGTGGGCATCGTGGTTTTTAGCCGCTTTGGTTCCTGCGGCAATCTGCTTTGTTTTAATGCCGCTTCTTACCTATAAGTTCATGAACCCAGACCTAAAGAAGACGCCTGAGGCTAAAGTCATGGGTGCCAAAGAATATGCGGCTATGGGACCGATGAGCCGTCAGGAAATTCTGGTTTCCATTGGTTTTGTGCTTGCACTTGCGGGTTGGGGTACGTGCTTAATCACGGGTTACAACGCTAACGCTATCGGTTTAGGTCTTGTTGCCTTCCTATTTGTGACGGGTTCTGTTCAATGGAAAGACGTTTTAAACGATAAAGCAGCCTGGGATACGGTCGTTTGGTTCGGTGCGATTATTTCTCTTGCTACGGGTTTAACCAAGCTCGGATTTGTGAAATGGATGTCTGCAGGTTTCGCTGGTTCTTTGGGCGGCCTTGATTGGATGACAACATTCATCATTCTCGGCTTTGCTTACATCTATCTACACTATGTCTTTGCTACTGCCTCGGGTCACGTTGCAGCAATGTACGTTCCTTTCGCCTCCGTTGCTATCGTAGCGGGTGCACCGGCTCCGATGGTTGCCATTTGCTTTGCCATCTTCTCAAACTTCATGTGGGGCATCACAGAGTACGCTGGCGGCCCAGGTCCAATCTACTTTGGCCAAGGTTACTTTGAACGTCCACGCTTTTATAAGATTAATTTCTTTATCGTTTCCTTCTGCGTTTTGGTGGTATTCTCCACAGGTATGCTGTGGTGGAAAGCGATTGGACTTTACTAAATCGACGCTAAATTAATTTAGCAAAGGATGCGTCCGAAGCTCTTTACTAGGGCCTCGGGCGTTCTTTTTTTTGGGGAGCTATTTTCTTATGGCAATCGAACACCTAAACGAGAGACTAGCCAAGCGCCTGATGCGGCGCATTAAAAGTGGGCAGTACGCTGTTGGTGACGTGCTTCCTACGGAACCGGATTTGGCTCGAGCCGAAGGCGTATCACGAACGACAGTTCGCGCTGCATTAGCCATCCTAGAAAGCGCTGGGTTAATTCGTAGGACACCTCACGTCGGAACGCGCGTCATCAGTAAAGGTAAGGCTCATAGTTTTGATCGGAGCCTTAGCACAATGGCCGATCTCGATCGGCTCGCAAGCAAAAATCCTCGAGAGATCTTAAATGTCCAAGAATGTGTCGTAAGCCGAGAGCTCTCAGAGAAAATTCAATGCCCTCCTGGGGAAACCTACATTCGGTTTTCTATGATTCGTAAAGGCGAAACGGCCGAGGATCCCCCGATTGCGTGGACGACCGAATACATCAATCGCGACTGGCAAGATGTGATTTCTGTAGCGCAAAAGAAGCCTGATCTTTTGATGATCGACGTAATCGCCGACGTTAAAGGAATTTGCTGCACAGAGGTGCGGCAAACAGTTGAAGCAACGAAACTGACACGCGAAGCGGCTCGTAATCTCAAAAGTGAAGCGGGAGAACCGTGCTTGAGGATTTTCCGTCGCTATATGAACGACAGAGGGAGGACCGTTTTGGTAACGGTCTCGTACCACCCAGCCGATCGCTATGCTTTTAACTTAAACGTTCGGCTTGGTAAGCACGGCGAAAGAGAAATCTAAAGTTATCTTTGCAATGAGAGCCAATGCTAGATAAGGCCTACCTTAAGGTAGGAAGACCTTGATGCGCTTCTTTTGAATGCATTCCCCAAAACATGATGGCAATTCCAAGGCCAATTGCGGGGAATAATGCATCGCAGCCACCAAGTAATCTTGAGAGAGCAGGAATTTCCGTAAAGAACAAACAAAAAAGCGGAGCGATAACAATCGAGGCAATCGCGTAGCGTCCTGGGACACGTCCTTTAGCCCAAATAAGAAAACACAAAGGAGCAAAAACTGAGCACCCACGCAATCCCATCGAAAGATAAGCAAAGTTAAGAACCATATCACCTAAGGGTCCTGAGGCAAGCAAAGTACCCAAAGCGAGAACGGCGAGAATTAAGAGACGAATGAGTTTTTCTGAGCCAAGTAACTTGAGAGTTTTCTTGGCGACTCGTCCAAGAATGTCTCGTGTAAGAACATTCGCAACTCCCAAAGCCAATCCTGCGCCTGTGCCGATACAGGCGATAAAAATCGTTCCTAGGACAAGACCGCCAAAAAAGGGTGGCAAATAAGTCATCGCAAATTGCGTAAGCGCCGTTTTGGCTAAGAACACTGTCGGGTCTGTCACAGACCTCATGTATAAGCCAACCAGAATCCCGCAAAAGCCTAGTGGCGGCATAAGAGCGGCAGAACACAAGGCGCCAATTTTGGCATCACGATCTGTGCGACCTAAGAGAACCGCTTGAGCATAGGTTTGTGTTGTAACGATTCCGATTAAGACAGAAACTAACGCTCCGAAGTCTTCACTAAATCCTCTAGCAAAGGGGTTTAGGAAACTGACTCCTGTCGGTCCCGTGGTTCCTGTTAGCGCCTTCCAAACGCCGGCGCTCCCTCCCATAAAGTTCCAAGCCACAACGGCGCACAAAACCATCGAGCAATACATTAAAGACATCTTGACGATGCCAACCATGCCTGCGCCTTTTGATCCGCCAAATACAACGTAAAGCGCCATAAAAAGAGCGCTCAACCCAACAGCATAGAGAGCAGAAAACTCTGGAAAGAACACCAAGATGACGGTGGAAGCTGAAATTAGTTGCGAGAGAATATTGATGAATGTTCCAAGACTATTAAGAATTGAAGCAGAGTACCCGGCAACCTCTCCATATTCATCACGAATCATCCCAACGAGTGTGGGATTGCCAAGCTTTCTTAAGGGGGAGATAAAAAAGACTGTGAGTAAGATAAAAGCCAAGCCACTACCAACCGTGTACCACATCGCAGAGATGCCGTAAACGTAGGCAAGTTGTGCAGTACCCACGGTTGTTGCGCCTCCTGCTAGTGTGCCGAGGCATAGTCCTGCTACAACGACACAACCCGATTTCGAAACCTTTTTCCTTTTAACGTAAAACCCTGAGCCGATAGCAACTCCGCCAATGAGAATTACGGCAAAGAACAATCCCAAAAGAAGCATGACTTGTTAGTGAAAAATGAATGCAAAAACTACGCGAGAAAAAGGGGGAAGGTGTATTCCTCGCGTAGTTTTTGAAAGGTTAAATCAGGAAGAAAGCCACGCAGTAGCCGACGAATGCGCCAAGTAAGCAACTCGGAGCAGTGCGTCTCACAATTTCAAAGGGCGAAACTCCGCTTAAACCTGCAATAGCAATAATGCATCCGGCAATCGGGCTCATCGAGCGGATTGGGCCAGAGCAAATCTGCAAGGGCTGCAAGAACCAATTGAGATTGGCGCCAAAGCTCTTAGCAATCTCAGGGATCATCGGGGCAAAGCTAAAGAAGGCCGCGTTACCTGACCCCATTAGGAATGTCGAGATTAACGTAATCACAAACATCACTGTGAAGACGGCAAAGCAACCGCCGCCAGAGGTCTTAGCAATCTCGATTAAGGCGGCAATACCACCAGACTTTGTTAAGCCCGCTGCGAAAACTTCTGCGCAAACGATAAGAGCCACTGTGGATGTGAAAACTTTACCCATGCCTTCAAAGAAAGCCTTCGTCTTTGCAAAACTTTCCTTGGGATTAAAGCTACGGATGAAGTCAACAATAAAGGCAATCAAAACGGAAACGACAATAGCCGTTACGACGCTGAGCTTGACGCCTTTATAAACAAAGGGCGAGAAAACGAAAAGAAGAATTAATGGTGTTAAGGGCAAGATGGCGTACCAGCTCGGTGCCCCCTTAGCGTCTTTACTCTTATCTTCAAGCTCCTCAATCTTATAGTCTTCATCGGTAACGCGGCCTGATGCTCTGTCCTTCTTATCGAAGTAATGCATCACAAAGAAGTGTGCTACCGCAATTGTCGGCATCATAAAGACGGCCATAAACATCTGGTAGTCGAGAAAGATTTCCATGACGTGTTTGCCCGTGAGCTGAGCAATTAAGAGGTTATTACCGCCGGTTGGTCCAAGGCCCAAAGCACCAGTTAGAGCAATGGTTGCAGCCGCCTTTTTATTAGCTCCCGCGGCAATTAACAATGGATACATCGTGACCATCAAAAGTAGGGCAAGGCCGACAGCCGATGTCAAAACGATGTTAAGAAATTGTCCGAGGATATAGGCAAGAGCCATGATGAGGTACGGCGCTTTAACAGCAGAAAGCGGCTTTACGCAAACATTGACGAGAGCTCGCGTTGCACCCAATCGCGACATATAAACGGAGAAGCCGCCCATAGCCATAATGTTCATGCCGAGCCCTGCCGAGCGTTTTGAGAGTAAGTCAGAGAAGACTTGCACAACGTCGAAGGCAAAAAGGTGGGTGGCTGATTTCCCGGTAACGAGCGTGGCGCCCATAAGGCCTGCGATGGTAAGCGTTACGAGACCTACCATCAGTAGACTCCACGTGGCGTAGTACTTTTTCACAATCAAAAAAGCCACCGCCACAACAGAAAGGATGACGATGATAATTCCAGACATTTGTTAACTCCTTTGGTTGGGATGTCTTTTTTTAAATTAATGTAGTGCGATGCGTTTAGCGACATCCTCAGCAACAAGCGGTCCCTTGACGATGTGCGAGATGCCGCGTTTAGCGAGGTAATCTGCGCCTCTTTCATCACAGATAATGGTTGTTCCCTTGCCGAGAAGCTTCCCATCGAGCATGATGACTTTTCCGCCAACAATGGTTGAATAGGCTTTTTGACGATCGTAGTCGATGATGGAAATATCCGCATCGGCACCAATGCCCAAATGCCCCTTGTTCGGAAGGTTTAGCGCTTTGGCTCCGTTAATTGAGGCTTTCAGAACATATTCTTTCAGTGTCATAGCACCAAACTTCACAAGCGAGAGACCGACGTCCACAATGACGTTACGCGGGTAGCAACCGCCATCTGTGGAGAAGCTATCGACAACGAAACTTCCATCTTGGCGCTTTGTCGTGGCAACTAAGAAGCGGCTTGTTGCTGGGTTAACAGAGAAGCTTCCTGTTGTCTCAGCTTGGCTTTCCCAGTATTTGACGCCTTCTTCTCCTTTAAGAAGGGCTCCGATGGTGCCGTTGTCGTAGCACACACCAGCGCGTCCCGTGCGAATCGCTTCGCGAACACCTGCTTCGTCAGGTGTGCAACCAACTTTCTTTAAGCAGGTGCATGTGACCTTAGAAATAGGCACTCCATCTTTACATGTAAGACGTGTGCCGTTTAAATCTGAAACATAAGATTCTGAGAAGATCTGCGGATGGTTTTTGAGTAAATCGACAGCTTCAAGAGATTCACTAATTTCATCGCGAACTTGGGCTCTGCAGTAACTATTGATGTGAGCAATATGTAGGAAGTGGTCTCCTGCGGCTTCTACCGCGTCGCGCATGCCTTCAATGTTCGAGCCATGTACCGTGTTACCAACGTGCCAAGCAACCCAACTCTTCAAACTAGCGGCTTTCTCAATAAATTGTGCGCTGATATCCAAATCCATCGGGAAGTGACCGCCCAAGAGTTTGATACCAATACCACCATGCTCCAAGATGCGATTAATAAAGGCGTTTTGTTCTGCTGCATCGGGCCTATTGCAGGTGAGAGTTAGACCGGCTCTTGCTCCTTCGAGAATGGCAATATTGATGCCAGATCCACTTGTTGGAATGGTGTCCAAAATGTTCTCTAAGGGCCCTGCCATATCGAGTGTTGTGCAAACACCAGCGAGGGCAACCATACGCTGCGCATGCGGGTGGCTTTCTAATGTGCGCATATGCGTGTGCATATCGATGATTCCAGGGATGACGAGTTTTCCTGCGACATCGATGGTTTCTTTAGCCGCTCCTTCGATTTCTTCAGAGACAGCTACGACTTTACCGTCTTCTAGGGCGATATCACCAATCATATCGATGTTGTTTTTAGGGTCGACGATATGTCCTTTCTTAATCAGAAGATCGTACATAGATAATCCTCCTTCTCTTTTTTAATTTCACCTTCGTTTAATCTGTGTGCTTATAAAAGCGACAAGACGCCCCAAGATTGTCTTAATTTTTTCCGATAAAATCGTTGACGATTCGAAAACTTTAATTTCCAAAATGGCAACACTATGGCTTTTAGCGACGACTTGATTAGTTGGAAGATATTCGAGAGCATCTACAAAAACGGATCGATTCAGGTCACGGCAAATGAGCTGAATCTTGATAAATCTACAGTCTCAAAAAAGCTGAGTGCCCTAGAAAAACACTTTGGGCGGCACTTATTTGTGCGTGATTCAAGGCCTCTGGCGCCAACAGCAGATGCCCATGAAATCATCGAATTCGCTCGAGAAATAATCGAAGGCAGAAGAAAGATTGAGAGTTACTACTCTTCTCTTCAAGACGGGGATTCTCTTGTTATTCGGGTGATGATTGGAAATAGCTTTCGACTCTTTATCCCGAAATTGATGGAGCCCTATCTAGCAC
>CAVCTI010000117.1:0-5363 GCA_963604755.1 Duodenibacillus sp.
GCCTACGTAGACATACTTGCCGTCTTTTACGGCAAAAGCCTCGGCGTAGTCGCGCTTGGCGTTGGAGGTGTAAATCTTTCCGAAAACAACGGTGTCTGCCGCCGTTGTGTTCGTTGCAACATGGCTCGATGTGCAGCCAACGATAAGGCTAGCGCTCAAAGCGGCCGCAGCGATTGCTGTGAAATGTTTCTTCATAAGTCATCCTTTTGTCACGTAAAACTTAAGCCAAATATTTCACGAACCTAGGAAAAAATCCCACGGGAAATCCTCGGAAAGTTCACTAATGGTTTCGTTTAAAGTTAAGTGATAAGTTTTGAATAGAAATAAAAAAGTTGTCTTCTTGTTACAACTTAGTCTTTAAAAAACAAAAACGAAACAAGAAAAGCAACCTTCAAAAAAGAATTCTACTGACACACAAAGGGCTTTTCTAGCACGCCGACTAGCTTACTTTTCGGTAAGTCTCATTTTTTGGTAACAATTTTTAAGACAAACACCGCTTACTCATCGTCAATTAATTTTCGGTCGCTGTGGCTTCTTCGCGAATTTTTTTGTAGTCTTTTCTGCTAGGATGACATAACTTTTAAAAATGAGAAGCACTCCTATGCTCAGGGATCGAGTCGACCTACTTATCCGAATTGCCTTTGGCGCATTCATTCTTTTTGGCTGCTTTATGGTTTTGCAGCCATTTTTGACAGCGATTATGTTTTCGGCTGTTCTCGTTGTGGTTTCTTGGCATTTTTATTCCCAAACCTATAAGCACTTTATTGGTCACAAGACTTTGACGGCAAGTCTCATGATTGCCATTATGATTGTGACAATTCTTATCCCAATCTACATTCTTTGCGCAATTTTGGCGCAACAAATCCCTGTTGTGATTCATTGGGTACGTGACTGGGTCATGGCTGGGATGCCACTGCCAGCGTGGCTTGCCTCGTTGCCTTACCTTGGGGATGCCCTGCAGGATTTGTATACCGATGGAACGATTAACGCGAAGGCCGTAGCGCAGATTTTTCAGACGACAGTCGATCCCGTGACAACGTGGCTTGTGTCTGTTTCTTTAGGTGTCGGTAACGGCCTGCTACAAATCTTGCTTGTTGCCTTTATCTCCTTTTTCTTTTATCGCGATGGTGACTTTTTAGCCGCTCATATTAAAAAACTTCTCGATAAGGTTTCAGGAGAGCTCGCAAGCGAATTTAGTTCGATTCTTCTCAATACAACGCGTTCGGTGGTGTTCGGTGTTATCGGTACGGCAATCGGGCAGGGCCTTGTTGCCGCAGTGGGCTTTATAATCGTTGGTGCGCCTGGTGTTGTTTTGTTGTCTTTTGCTGTGTGCGTGCTTTCCGTTGTTCCGATGGGGCCTCCCTTGGTGTGGGCACCAGTGGCACTTTGGCTATACTCAACGGGGTCTCCGGGATCGGCGATTTTCCTATGCTTATGGGGAATTCTTGCCGTCTCCTCTGTCGATAACTTCTTAAAGCCGCTTTTAATTAGCCGTGGGACGAGGCTTCCTTTAGCGCTCGTATTCTTGGGCGTTTTCGGTGGCATCCTTTCCTTTGGGTTCTTAGGGCTTGTTCTGGGGCCAGTCTTTCTTGCAGCAAGTATGGCAATGTTCCAAGCGTGGTTACGGCGTCCGTTACGTGCTTCTCGTGCCGAGAAAACGGTAGCGAAAAAGCGCCAAGCGAATGCGCAGCAAGAGCTGCCTGTTAAGCCCGAGACAAGCGACACAAAACCAATCGCTTAAGCCGCTCTTAGGCTAAAATCCCGCATCAATTCACAAGATATTGTAGTTTTCCCCTTTCTTTGGGCCAAAGAAAGGGGCTTTTTGAAGCGAAACCTATAACACATATGCCAGTTACTAAGCGCGCCAAACAATACGCCGAATCATCAATTCAAGTCTTAAAGGGGTTGGAACCTGTTAAGCAACGCCCTGGGATGTATACGTTAACCGATAACCCCCTACATATCATTCAGGAGGTTTTAGATAACGCAAGCGATGAAATCCTTGCAGGCTTTGGCGATAGCATCAGTCTTACGATTGAAAAAGATGGAGCAATTACTGTCGAAGATAATGGCAGAGGAATTCCCACAGGGATTCACCCCACTGAAGGCATCCCGACAGTGGAACTTGTTTTCACGCACCTGCATGCGGGTGGCAAATTCAGTAAAGCCGATGGCGGTGCCTACAGTTTCTCAGGAGGCCTTCATGGCGTCGGCGTCTCGGTGACAAACGCTTTAAGTCGCTTAATGCAGGTAAGCGTCTGGCGTGACGCAAAGCAGTTTGATATCGCCTTCGAAAATGGCTTTGTCAAAAGCCCCTTAAAAGAAGTTGAAAACACAAAATCCAAGCGCTTTACGGGTACGCGTGTTCGTTGTGTCCCGAACCCCAAGTATTTCGATAATGCCGAGGTGCCGCTCTCGCAACTAATTCGCTTACTTAAGAGTAAAGCCGTGTTGCTTCCCGGATGCCGCGTTTCTTACAAAAATGAGAAAACGGGAGAGGAGCAACACTGGCGTTATGAAGGTGGGCTAAGGGAATACCTTTTGGCTGAAATTCAAGAGCCGCTTCTTATTAGCCCCTTTGAGGCTCAAGGCTGGGCCGATGCCGACACCGAAAGCTTTAACGAGGGTGAAGGCGCAAGTTGGGTTGTTGTGTGGACTGAATTCGGAGCCCTTTCTCGTGAAAGTTTCGTCAACCTCATTCCAACGCCCGCAGGCGGCACGCACGAAGCAGGTCTTCGCGATGGTTTATTCGGTGCGATGCGCGCTTTTATGGAAGCGCACGGGCTTATGACTAAGGGAGTTAAGCTTCTAGCTGAAGACGTCTTTGCGAGAGCCAGTTTCATCCTTTCGACAAAGTCTCTTGACCCACAGTTTCAGGGGCAAACTAAAGAGAAACTCACAAGTCGCGATGCTTTTCGACTTGTCTCAAGTTTTGTTCGCCCGCAGTTTGAGATTTGGCTTAATGCTCACTTAGAAGAGGGCAAGAAACTCGCTGAACTCGTTAACCGCCAAGCGATGAGCCGTCAGCGGCAGATGAAAAAGGTCGAGAAAAAGAAAGGCTCGAGCGTTGCGGTGTTGCCTGGGAAATTGACGGACTGCGAAAGCACCGACCTTGAGCGAAATGAGATCTTTTTAGTCGAGGGCGACAGTGCAGGAGGCAACGCCAAACAGGGACGCGACAAGGAGTATCAGGCGATTTTGCCCTTACGAGGGAAGGTGCTTAACACGTGGGAGGTTGACCCTGACCGCATTTTTGCCTCACAAGTGATTCACGACATTGCAGTGGCCGTCGGTGTTGACCCCCATAAAATCGATGACCCCGTTGACTTAAAAGGGCTTCGTTACGGTAAGGTCTGCATTCTCGCCGATGCGGATGTGGACGGAAACCATATTCAGGTTTTACTTTTGACGCTTTTTTACCGTCATTTCCCGAAATTAATTAGTGAGGGGCACGTCTTTATTGCGCAGCCTCCGCTTTTCCGTGTGGATGTACCAAAGATTGGGAAAAAGGCCGAGAAAAAGATCTACTGTGCAGACGATAAAGAACTTAAACGCACCTTAACGAAGCTTGAAAAAGACGGTGTTAAAACAGAAAAACTCAATATCTCTCGCTTTAAAGGCTTAGGGGAAATGAATGTGACGCAGTTGGCAGAAGCTGCCTTTCATCCCGATACGCGGCACCTGCTTCCCGTGACCCTTGGCATGCTTGAAAAAAGTGAGACAGATGCTGTGATGACACTTCTGATGGGTAAGGGCGAAGCGCAAGGACGACGCCTTTGGATGGAAACCCACGGCGAAGATCTCGAACTCGATATTTAGGCGTTTCAACCTAGGTCTTGCGACAAAGCGCAAGAAAGGGGAAGAATCCTCGGGAAATCTCAGATTCTCTCGATACAATCGCGGCATTCAGACTTTCATTAGACCCTGAAGGAAACTTACAACTATGAAACGTTCAATTATTCTTTTGACAGCTTGCTCGGCTTTGGCTCTCGCCTTGGTCGGATGCGGCGATAAGAAGGCCGAAAGCCAAAAGGCTGAAGCCAAGGAAGTCACCATTACTGTTGGTGCCACTCCCGTTCCCCATGCGGATATTTTGAAAGTAGCTGCAGGCGAATTGAAAAAGAATGGTGTTAATCTCAAGATTATTGAATTCACCGATTACGTCAAACCCAATCTCGCCCTCGCCGATAAAGAACTCGACGCCAACTACTTCCAGCACATCCCCTATTTAGAAAGTTTCGCCAAAGATCGCAAGCTCAATCTTTCGGTGCTCTGCAGCGTTCACATCGAACCGATGGCTGTTTACTCCAAGAGCGTTAAGGATTTAACGGAGGTTCCGGCTGGTGCCAAAGTCGCCATTCCGAACGATCCGACAAATGGCGGTCGCGCTTTGAAGGTGTTGGCTGACGCTGGTCTCTTTGGTTTGAAAGAGGGTGTTGGCATCAACGGAACACCGGCCGATGTGATCAACAACAAGTTCAATGTCAAGGTCATTGAAATGGAAGCGGCGGTTCTTCCGCGTGCGCTCGATGATGTGACACTCGCTGTCATTAATTCAAACTACGCCTTGGGTGTTGGTTTGAACCCGACAAAGGACTCTCTGTTTATTGAGAATTCAGAGTCGCCCTATTCCAACGTTGTAGTGATTCGCACAGGCGACAATCGTGAAGCTTTGGGCAAACTCGCTCAAGTGATGCGCTCTCCTGCGATTCGCGACTACATCGTCAAGCAATACAAAGGTGCTGTGATCCCGACGTTCTAATTGGTTTCTGAAATAAGCACGAAAATGGCGACCTCACTTCGGGGTCGCTTTTTTTACACACGGCACATTTTCCCTAATCCGTTCGAACTATGGGAGATGTGCTTTTGAGTTATAGGAAAACAATGTTTTTGCTCGTATAGTTTGCACCGAAGGTAGGGAAAACAGTTCTCGCTTTCAACTCTCCTTAAGAACCAAGTTGAGGTTGTATACCTCTTCGGGACTGGTCAATGCCCATCCGGCGAAATTCCGGGTGGGCTTTTTTTTCGCGTCAAACTTTGGATTGGTGAGACCTCAGAACTGCGCGTTGTGCGAAACGATTTCGGCGGAAAAACTAGCGGGTAACACGATAAGAATTTCTCCCGCATGTTTTGCGCTAGGAAGAGGGAAGGGCTTTCCTTCCTCGAGGTAAACGCAAGCGACGTCCTTTAAGACGCTAATAGCGGTTGCGAGAATCTTTTCTTCGCTCTCGCATTGAGTAATCGCTTCTTTAACGTCGCGAAAGGTACTGACATTAAGGTTGACGTCTTTCGTCACTCTAGATGGATAACTAAGCGGATTGTTCTTTACATCCTCCCATGACTAAAGTCAAAGGATTCCTACT
>CAVCTI010000118.1:0-2066 GCA_963604755.1 Duodenibacillus sp.
TCTTGCAACGTGTTACCCGTGCCTGCAAAACACATATGCCGCGCATTTAAGTGACGGATTGTGGCACTAACACCTTCTTGACCAAAATCGCCAGAGTGATTGTTGGCGGTATTAAAGATGTTGAAACCATAGCGAAGCATGTCATCGAGCATTGTTGGGTCTGTCATGGCCCAAGTGCCGCCCGATGTAGCAGCCGGATATCCTTCCTGACGATGGAAAGTCATTTCTAGATTGGCGAAGCGAACGTCGTGTTTGGTAATCAGGGCCTTAACTTCATCAAAACCTTCATAACCTGATTCGGCGATATGACGCGTAATGAAACTATCACCTGTGGCAATAAATGTGGTCTTCATAACTTTACCTTATTCGTTTTCTAAACCTCTTCGCAAGAGAAGGAGCACTGCAACTTTTGCAGTGCTCTTCGAAGATTAATACTCGTTAAAGATACGTTGAATCTCAGCTTGCTTATTTGTCTTTGTTAGTGCAAGCATCAGAAGGATGCGAGCCTTCTGGGGATTGTGCATCATGGCACTGACAAAACCTTCCTTGCTGAATTTGTTAAGTGGCGTAATCAAACCTGTGCCAACGCGGCTTCCCACTACAACAACGGTTCCCGCTTTTTGAGCAGCAACAAGGCTCTTCATCACATCATTAGGAACATTTGCGTGTCCAAGGCCAGCATTAACGATTCCCTTTGCGCCAATCTTAACCATAGCGTCAACAACTTTTCCGTCCTCGCCAAGTGTTGTGTAATGAACATCTACGCGAGGCAAGGTCTTTAGATTCTTAATGCTAAATTCGCTCTTTGTCGTGTGACGCTTTGTGACAGTGTTTGTAAAGTAGGGTTTGTTGTTCTGCATATAACCCAAGAACCCTGTGTCAGGGCTCTGGAAAGTCGCAACATTTGTTGAGTTACGCTTTGTCACGCCAAAAGCAGATGAAATTTGATCGTTCATAACGACCATAACACCTTTTCCCGCAGCTTCTTTACTTGCGGCAAGAGCCACAGCGTTAACAAGGTTAAGAGGGCCATCAGCAGAAAGTCCTGTTGCTGGCCGCATAGACCCAACTAGAACAACAGGCTTATTGGACTTCACGACAAGATTCAAGAAATAAGCAGTCTCTTCGAGAGTATCTGTCCCGTGCGTAATAACGATGCCATCATCGTTTTTTGTTGCAAGCAATTCGTTTACACGGTTAGCTAACGTGAGCCAATTGTCAATGGAAAGTTTGGAACTCCCAACATTAAAAACTTGTTCACCTGAAATCTCAGCAAAGTTACGAATTTCAGGAACAGCATCAACGAGAACTTCAACACCAACGGGTTTGTGGCCAGAGCCAACACCATAGTCAGTTAACGACAAGGAACTCGAGCCACGACTCGCGATAGTTCCACCCGTGGCAAGGATAGCAACACGAGGGAGATTAACTTTTGCTTCCTGCGTTGTTGTGGTTGGTGCGGCAAAGGCCGTCGACGCGACAGGAAAGAGAAATAAAAGGTTGGCCCTTAAATAAGCGCAAATCGACAGGCTTAACAGTTTCTGCTTTAGCATCGATACCAGGAAGCGCAAAGGACATAGGAGCCGTAAGGTAAATCGTGTCGGAAAAAAGAGGGAGCACCTCAAAACGAGTGGTGTCGATGTAATCTTTTTCTGTGGCAATAATAATGGCGTCAAGTTGGCTTTCGGAAAGCTTCTTGAGGAGTACCTCGTTTGAACCCATATGAAGTTCAAAGTCAATATGCGGGCGGCGCAAACGCACGCCAGTAATAAGTTGGGGTAATGTTTGTATTGCAAGGGAGTACAAAGTGCCGAGACGAACGTGGTCATTTCCGACATTACCTAAGGGGCGTGTTGAATGGATGCACGAATGCAAATCGGCTAAGACGTGATCAATATGCGAATAAAGCTCTTTGGCTGTCGGTAGCGGAAGAAGATTTCTCCCCTTACGAATGAATAAAGGGCATCCGACACCTTCTTCTAATGAGTGAAGGGAGCGATGGATGCTCACGTCCCGAGTTTGACAGTTACTTTTTGAACAAACCCAGTCGGCACTAAGCTTAGCGG
>CAVCTI010000119.1:0-4987 GCA_963604755.1 Duodenibacillus sp.
GAGAATTGCATTATGACGCTTAAGCATCGCTGGGCAAAAGAGCTTCTTACATCGGCTCTTCGAATTTTTCGTGTGGTAAGTGTTGTTGGCGCTAGGCAGTCAGGGAAAACGACACTTGTGAAATATGAGTGCCCGGTTCCTTCGGAGTTTCGGTCTTTTGACGTTGAATCAACTCTTAAAGCAGCTCTTGATGATCCAGCCTTTTTCGTCGAGCGTAAGAGTGGTAAGAGTCTCGTTATCGATGAGATTCAAAAGGTACCGTTGCTTATCGGGGAAATCAAAGTCAAAGTTGACGAGGACCCTCAAAAAGGGCAGTACATCCTTACGGGGTCGTCTGATTTTCGAAAGCTCCCACAAGCTAATGAATCTTTGGCTGGCCGCATCGGTTTTGTACGTGTCAGAAATTTCACCGAGGCAGAGTTTCGCGGAAAACAAGCTACTTTGCTTGAAAGGCTTTTTCGCGAAGACATTCCAGAATCCTGTAGCCCTGGAGACTGCAACAAAAGACTCATTCTTAGTCTTGCGGAGAAGGGAGGTTTTTTCGAGCCGCAGGACCTATCTGCTGAAGAGCGACATAACTGGTATAGCTCGTACATTAATCAGCAAATTCTTCTTGATATGCGAAATCTCTGGGGTACAAAGAGTAGCGATACCATAAAAGACTGTTTGGTTTACTTGGCAGCCTATTCAAGCAAGCTTTTTTCTGCTCGATCCTTTTCTAGACAGTTCAACGTGTCTTGGATCACGATTGAAAAGTATCTTTCAGCTATCGAAGCGATGTTCCTTGTTGACCGAGTTCCTGCTTGGGCAAAAAAAGACTACGACAGGCCAGGAAAAAGATCGAAGTTTTTTATGACAGATACGGGGCTGATGTGCTCTCTGCTAGGGATTGTGAATGCCGCTCAAAGAATTGAAGACATGGAGTTTTCTCAAAACGAAGGCGGAAAACTCGTCGAAACTTGGGCCTATAACCAGTTAGCCCCCGAAGTGGACCTTCGTCCCCTTTGGGAGATGTTTCACTTAAGAACTAAGACGCACGAGATTGATTTCCTTATTGCAGATGAGGAAAAAAACTACTTGGCTATCGATGTGAAGTCTTCGCAGCGCGTTAATCCAGACGATTTCAAACATATTCGCTGGTTCCAAGGATTAGAAGGGATCGAACACTGCATTGGCATTATTTTGTACTCTGGGCACGAGGTCTTGTCATTTGGAAAGCGCTGTTATGCCATTCCGTTTGCCGCTTTGTGGATGAGTTAAAATGTAAAAAAAAGCCTCAATAAAAGGGCTCTTTTACAAAAAGAAAAGCAAAAAAGCGAGACACGAGTTGTTTTTTGCTTGATTTTCCTAATCTTTTCTCTACAATGGCGGCTCTGAATCACGGTATGGGCGGTTTGACACCTGTACCGCTTGTTTTTAACCCTAACTTTTAGAAAGGTTTGATATGTCAACCATTGAGAAGAGTCAGATTGTTGCAAAGTTTCAGCGTGCCGCTGGAGACACAGGTTCTCCTGAGGTTCAGATTGCACTTTTAACAGCGCGCATTAATGGCCTTACCGATCACTTCAAGGTCAACGTCAAGGATCATCATTCCCGTCGTGGCCTTTTGAAGATGGTGAGCCGCCGCCGTAAGCTTTTGGATTACTTAAAGCGTACAAACTTGAACGCCTATCGTAAGCTCATCGACGATTTGAAACTTCGTAAGTAATCATTGCTCACCGCGGCCGCCAAAACAAAGCGGCCGCGATGGTTTTTTGTAATACATACTCGCGCGAGTTTGTTTACCTTTTTCTGCCGTTTCCTGGATGGTTTTCGCGCGTTGCGACTTCGATGCTTTTTAAGGTAAGAACAACGAGGCCGCAGCGTGCCGTTCGAAGAGGAAAGGACGCAATGGAAAAACAAAATGGCGTGGGTACTTCATAGTTAAAGGATAACTTTACCCATGACAATGTTTAATAAGGTCTCCAAGTCGTTCCGATTTGGCGACCATGATGTGACACTCACAACAGGCGAAATCGCCCGTCAAGCAACTGGTGCCGTTATCTGTCAGATGGATGACACCGTGGTTCTTGCCACAGTGGTTGCTAAGAAAGAAACAAAGCCTGGTCAGGATTTCTTCCCGCTCACAGTCGACTACATTGAAAAGACCTATGCGGCAGGAAAGTTCCCTGGCGGGTTCTTTAAGCGCGAAGGTCGCCCGAGCGAAAAAGAAACGCTTACAAGCCGCTTAATCGATCGGCCGATTCGTCCGCTTTTCCCGGATGGTTTTTTTAACGAAGTTCAGGTCATTATTCACGTCATTTCTGTTGACCCTGAGGTCGATCCCGATATCCCCTCGATGATCGGTGCCTCAGCAGCGTTAATGATTTCTGGCATTCCCTTTAAGGGCCCGATTGGCGCCTGCCGTGTGGGCTATATTGATGGTCAATACGTTTGCAACCCGAAAATTAGCGAGATGCCCAAGAGCAAACTCGACTTAGTGGTTTCTGGTACAGAGCGCGCTGTTTTGATGGTTGAATCCGAAGCCGATCGCTTATCTGAGGAGACGATGTTGGGTGCTGTGGTTTATGGTCACGAGCAGCAGCAGGTTGTGATTAACGCCATTCATGATTTGGTCGCTGAAGCCGGCAAACCCGCTTGGGATTGGACTCCACCGGCCCCGAACGAAGCTTTGATTTCTCGCGTTCACGCCATCGCCGACGATGCTCTTAATGCGGCCTACACCATTCGCCAAAAGCAAGACCGCAACGAGAAGTTGCGTGAGGTTTACGAGCTCGTCGAAAAGACATTGACAGAAGAAGCCGAGGCGGCAGGAACTGAAGTTCCCGATATGAATGAAGTCAACGGCATTCTCTTTGAAACCGAAGCTCACATCGTTCGCTCGAACATTTTGGAAGGCAAACCCCGCATCGATGGTCGTGATACACGCACAGTGCGTCCGATTGAAATCCGTCAAGGAATTCTCCCACGTACACACGGTTCCGCCCTCTTTACCCGTGGTGAAACTCAGGCCTTGGTGTTAACAACGCTTGGCACAAAGCAAGACGAACAAATCGTCGATTCGATTATGGGTGAAAGTCGCGAGCGCTTTATCCTTCACTACAATATGCCTCCCTTTGCCACAGGCGAAACGGGCCGCGTCGGTAGCCCTAAGCGCCGTGAAATCGGTCATGGCCGTCTAGCCAAGCGCGCCTTAAAGGCTGTGATTCCGAGTGAAGAAGATTTTCCGTATTCGATCCGTGTCGTTAGCGAAATCTGTGAATCCAACGGTTCAAGCTCGATGGCTAGCGTCTGCGGTGGATGCTTGTCGCTCTTGGACGCTGGCGTTCCTTTAAAGGATTACGTCGCAGGCGTTGCGATGGGCCTTATTAAGGAAGGCAATCGCTTCGCCGTTCTAACAGACATCTTGGGCGATGAAGATCACTTAGGCGATATGGACTTTAAGGTTGCAGGTACTGAAAACGGTGTTACAGCCTTACAGATGGACATTAAGATCGAAGGCATCACAGTCGAGATTATGCAAGCGGCGTTAGCTCAAGCGCACGAAGGCCGTATGCACATCTTAGGTAAGATGCACGAGATGGCTGGTGGCGGCGCTAAGGCCTTATCCGATTGGGCTCCCCGCTTAGTCACATTTAAGATCAATCCTGAAAAGATTCGCGATGTCATTGGTAAGGGTGGTGTCACAATTCGCACGCTTACTGAAGAAACCGGTTGCGAAATCAACATTGAAGACGATGGCACAGTCACACTTGCTTCAAGCGATGTGGCCAAGATCGAAGCGGCTCGTAAGAGAATCGAAGAGATCACAGCCGAGGTTGAGGCCGGCCAAATCTACGAAGGAACCGTGACACGTCTTTTGGACTTTGGTGCTCTTGTGCAGCTTCTTCCAGGAAAAGAAGGTTTGTTGCATATCAGCCAGATTGCTCGCGAACGCGTCAATCAGGTGAGCGATTACCTCAAAGAAGGACAAGTCGTTCGCGTCAAGGTTCTCGAAGTCGGAGAAAAGGGCCGTATTCGCCTTTCGATGAAAGCGTTATTAAATGATGATCATCAAAGTGAATCAACGGGTGATATCCGAGAGGAATAATCTGTAAAATATTCGTTTCGAGTTTTGGGATTGGGCAAAACGCTCAATTCCAAAATCTAGAAGGAAGAAAAACAAGATCCCGATAAAACTTCTTAAGGAAAAAAGAAAATGTCTCGTCAACTTCTCGTTGCCGCTAACTGGAAAATGAACGGCTCTTTGGCCGCCAACGCCGCTTGGATTGACTCGTTCTTGCCGCGTCTTAATACTTTGACATGCGATGTCGTCGTTTGTTCTCCTGCAATCTACGTCTCGCAGCTTGCCGCTGCCTTTAAGGGTACAAAGATTGGCTTTGGTGGCGAAGATGTCAGTGAACACGATCACGGTGCCTACACAGGTGAAACCGCTGCTTCGATGCTCGTTGACGTCGGCGCCAATTGGGTGATTACTGGCCACTCTGAACGTCGTACCTATTTTGGTGATACTGACGCTCGTGTTGCTCTCAAAACAAAGGCGGCTCTTGAAAAGGGTTTAAAGCCCATCGTTTGCATCGGTGAAACATTGGCCGAACGCGAATCGGGTAAAACTCTTGAGGTTGTCGAACGTCAGGTTAAGGCCGTGATGGATGCCGTTGGAGCGAAAGCTCTTTTAAATGGTGTTTTGGCCTACGAACCCGTTTGGGCAATCGGAACTGGTAAGACAGCAACACCGGCTCAGGCCCAAGAAGTTCACGCTGCCATCCGTGCCTTTATCGCTAAGACAGACGCTGATGTTGCCGCCAAGATTCGCATTCTTTACGGTGGCTCGGTTAAACCCGCCAACGCCGCTGAACTCTTTAGCCAGCCCGATATCGATGGTGGTTTAATTGGCGGTGCGGCCTTGAAGGCTGATGATTTTTACCAGATTTGCGCCGCTGCGGTGTAAATCTTAAAAGGATACGTTCAAATGCAGATGATTATG
>CAVCTI010000120.1:0-2204 GCA_963604755.1 Duodenibacillus sp.
TACCAATATCATTCGCGGCTGACAAAACCACAGATCCAGCCGCGGTTGCATCAAAGCGACGCATGATATTGTCTTCAGAAGTTGACGCCATCTGATCAAGGTTAGAAACTACGATATCGCCGCCTTTACTCACAATATTGGCTTCATAGGCCGTGAGATTGGTGACTTTGACACACCCCTGAGTCGTGAGATTGACATCCCCTGCCTTTAAGAGACTTGCGTTAACAGAAACATCATCATTGACTTTACTTGCATCAATGTAGATGGATTTGTTAAGTGAAGCCTCTGCCACAAGATTAAGTTCCTGAGCAGTATTTGCAATACGAAGTGCTGATTGCGCCTCTCCAATTGCGCCACCAGCGACAAGATTTACATTGCTTGCACTGAGAATAGCCGCATCGCTTGTTTCATTAAAGATATGGCGATTTGCTGAGAGATTGACCGTTCCAGCATTGGCATTGATCTTGCCACTTAAAACAATGTCAGCACCTGATTTCACCGTGATCTTATTTTCGCCAGTTAGGAATTTCACGCCGACATCTTCATCTGCCTTCACAGAATAGGTGTAAATCGTTGTACCTGTGTCACGCTTTTCTGCATAAGCGTGATAAGTACCTGACCAATGTGTCCAATTGTCGTATGTCGTCCAAGTTGTCTTCTTCCACTCGCCTTTAGTTTCAGTTGTGCTCGCCGCACTGGCATTAAATTTATTGTCGTTACCTGTATCCCAGTTTGTTGCAAGCGTCATTCCTTTGGAGAGATTAGAGTCAGGATTTTTATTTTCATGACAATTACTCCAATTTGAAGGATCTCCTGAATCCCATGCACCCCACCACTTAAATCTCTGTTCCGTAGAAGCCGTCCATATCGTTCCTGTGCGAAAACCCTCAGACCAAACGTAAGCGAGATTTGTTGTTGGGCTAAAGCAATCATCTGTTGCGTATGCAACAATCGGGTCAGTTGTATCTGTCGCTTCCGTTTTCGTTCCATTCTTCTTAAGTAGCTCTATGGTAAGGCTGGTCGATTCGCCATCGTTAACCCATTTGAAAATGCGCGCAACTGCATCGGTGGTACCAGTATCTGATGTCGGATAGGTCGTATCGGTAATTTCAATAATGCCATTGCCGTTTTCCGTTGTAATTTCGCCGAGACGCACCGAGTGGCCTGAATTGATATTGACATCAGCTCGAGCTGAAGCCGCATAGAGTTTTCCGCCACCTGTGCTTGCAATGCGACCCGTTAGATAGATGTGTCCGCCTTCAGGAGTAATGTCATCGACGATAATGCGATCGTTAACAGGGTCATACCAAGCGGCAACTGCCATCGCGTAAGATCCATCTTCTTTCTTGTAATGGCCGCCAGCGCTAATGAGATAGTCGTTTGAGATTGGGTTAACGTCAGCCTTTGAGCCTTCATTCTTCCACTTGGATTTAAGTTGTGAAACCTTACTTTCAAGCTCCGTGTTGTTTATATCAACAGTCCACGTTGCGTAACCACTTTGAACCGTGCCATTTAAATTGATGTTATCGGCAGAGATAAAAATATCACTTCCTGCAATGATGCCTTCGCCCTCAGGCGCTTTGATGATACTTCCTGCACTATTCGTTGGATTTGTCGCTACATTATTTTTGAAATCTGTAACCTCAGCTGCCCAAAGACCTGTAATATCGCCTGCGATATTTTTCATTCCAGAGCTATAAGTCTGCATCACAGATCGTGTCGCAGATAGATTCATGGCTCCTGCTGCCGAAAGCCTTGTGCCTGTAACGAAAAGGTCTCCAGTCGCTGCTATCGTCAGGTCTCCCGCATCGTTAGCAACAACACCATTGACTGTGATGGAGTTATCGGGCGTAATCGTATTATCATGTTGAACGCCCTTATCGTCAGTTGAAACCACTTTTACCTCGCCACCTGAGCCAAGGTATTTCGACGTAATCGTCATAGAGGGATTGTGGGTGTTTTTAGCAGATCGAAGAGAGCCAGTAAAGCCCGCTGGGTTACTCGAGAGTGTGATGCCATTTAAGGTGAGATTTCCGCCTTTTTCTAGGATGCGAACATTCTCAACCTTTAAGGCAAGATTAGTCTGATTATCAATAGAAATCCTATCTGCGGCATTCGCAATAATAGAACCTACTCCCGTAAGAGAATTTGCTGTGAGATTCACGTCACCGCCTGCAACCGCAATGTCACTAACAGAAACGTAA
>CAVCTI010000121.1:0-2786 GCA_963604755.1 Duodenibacillus sp.
GCAGAAATGAGCACTAAGCACTGTGCAATGTAGGCGTTCGATCCCAAAAGAAGCGTTACGACAGTGGCTAAAGCAACAGCACCAACAAGCATCAAAACCATGATGCAGATGGTCCCAGCGAAGTTTTGCATCGTCGGAAAATCAAAAAGCGAGAAAACCAAGCCTTCTGCGTAACAAAACCAAAATAGACCAAAAAGAATAAAGCCCGTAAGTGTCAAAAAGAAATCACGCCGCTTGGTTAATAGGTTTTCTGTAAAGGCATCAGTCGGGCGCCTTACTAACCAGCCGCCAAGCGTCATTCCAACGCACATAAATAAGACCGCTTGCAAAATCACTGGTCCCACAACAGGCACTGTGTAGCTTGCGTAGCCAGAGATTGAATTAAAGAGATTTTGATCGACTAGGCTCACGGGGGGCTTAGATAAAGCCACAATGCGCGATGTCGGTGTTCCTGAGCGATTAAGATTCATCGCTAGAGGCACTTTGGCTTCATTCATTGTCACGGCTAAAACCGCGGCCTGAACGGCACGGGCTTTCACGGTATAAAAGCCATTGACAGTCACAGCGAGCGTGACATGTTTACCTGCTAATACATTCTTTTCAAAGTCAACAGGGATTTCGATCACAGCGCTCACATCCTCGCGACGATATAAATCAAAGGCTTTCGCCGGATCGGCTTCAACTGCCTCAACCTTAAGTGTCGGGTGGCTCTTAAGTTGTTGGATTAAAACGCGCGAGGCGCTTGTTCGATCGAGATCCGTGATTGCTGCGGCAATCCCCGTCACACTCTGGTGCATGTAAGGCCAAGCGTAAAAGCAGCAGTAAAAGGCAATCGCGAAAATAAAGATAATGCAGGTTTGCGCAGAGAAAATGCCGCGGCGCACGCCTTCGAAAATTTCACCAATTAGTGTGTTCGGAGGAGGTGCCTCAGAACTCTTTTCCGCTTGGCTTTCCTTTTTTATCCAGCCCTTAACACGCTTTGGGAAAATAGATAGTCCAACAAAAAGCGGGAGCAGAACGAAAAGCGCTTGAACACCCAAAAGCCATAGCGAGTGTGATAAGGGAGATCCGAGCACCCATTCGCAAGATTCGATGCGCAAAAACCATGTAAGGGGAAGAATAAGGGCAAAGATATTAGCCGCTAAATCCATCGAGTCCAAGGGATAGGAAAACCCTGTAAAGGGAAGAATGGGCGCGCAAAAGCCGATTGCCACGGACATCGCAATAATCCAATGTGGGGCACAGGATACGAAGCAAAGAGCGAAAGCGGCGATCGAAAAAATGAGTAGGAGAGCGCCAGATGCCCAAACTAGCGTACTTCCTACTGGCGTGTAGCCCATAAATCCAGCGAACCACGCAACGTACGCCACAGCTGCAAAACTATAAAACGCTAACCACGGAAGGCTCTTACCAATAAGTTTCGCTGTGACCGATTCGCCTTCTGCAAAATACGAGTGACAGCGCCTCTCTCGCCACTCACGCGCATAGACGCCTACCATCGTCAAAATCACGCTTAAGGCAAAAACGCAAGGAATAAGAGAACTCAGTAGAAATGGCGAATAGTTATAGGTGGGGTTCCCAGGAACAAAGATATCGGCTTCTAGCGTGTGAAACGCTGCGTCGCTCCCTTTTAAGCTTCCGCCCGTGCCGCTTAAATACGGCTTCATGATTTCCTGAAACTTCGCATTAAGCGCCGATTTAATATCAACCTCTAAGGTTGTGGCAATGGCGAAATAGCTTTTGGCAAAACTTAATTCAATCGCACTTTCTCCAGTGCGAGAGACTAAGTGAGCGCTCCAAGCGTAGGGGATACGAACACTGGCGTAAACCTTACCCGCACGCATTGCGCGAAGCGCCTCTTGATTGCTTTCAAAGCGCTCGACTTTAACGCTCGGAAGGCTCTCTAGAGTGAGCACTATTTCTCGGCTAATCGTGGTGCGGTCTAAATCGATCACTGCAACAGATAGCGCCCTCATTAAGCCACTTGCGAAAATCGAAACCAAGACGCAAATCAAAAAAAGCGGCCAAACAATTCCCGTGAATAAAAGAGCAGGGCGTTTTAACGCCTCCCGAATCTCGGTTCGGGCTGCTTCACGGATTTCTGAAATGTTGACCATCGCTTTCTATTCTTTTAGCGCCGAACAAGAACGCTCATGCCCGGGCGAAGTCCCTCAATGTGACCAACGGGGCGCGCTCTGACTTCAAACGTGCGCATATCGTAGCCACTTGATTGTTTTGTCGAGCGCCATGTGGCGTAGTCCGCGCGTGGGCTGATGTAGTAAATCTGAAATTCCACTGCTTTATCAGAAAGGGCAGGAATCGTGGCACTTAATTTTGCCCCCATCTTGATTTGCTGCATCTCGTCTTCACGGATATTAAAAATCGCCCATTGATCATTTAAATCAATCAAGGTAACTAGCGGGAAACCGGCTCCTGTGACTTCTCCGGCTTCAAGAACGATGCGAGAGACTTCGCCGGCTCGTGGGGCACGAACTTTCGCTTCATTGGCTAAGCTTTGCACCTCAGCGACTCCTTCTTGTGCTTGGCTAGCAAGAGCAGCCGCTGCAACCTTTTCATCGGCACGAGCCCCCGTGAGAGCCATATCGTACTGACTTTTAGCGGCAAGCTCAGCATTGCTTGCATTATCTAACGCGGCTCGCGCTTCATCGTGCTTTTGCGCAGAAATGAGTCCTTCTTTAAATAGGGAATCGACGCGCGCGAAACTCTTTTTGGCTAATGTTGCCTGAGCTTTTGCTCTCTTAAATTGTGCTTTGGCCGCTTCGACT
>CAVCTI010000122.1:0-3411 GCA_963604755.1 Duodenibacillus sp.
CTTTCAGAGCATCGAGAAAGTTCTATCCCCTCTGTTTCCTTTACGCGTGCCAACGCACCGCAGCAATGTAATGCCTGTCTGTATCAGCCCATGCTTGTCCTTGTCTTGCAAGGCATGAAGCAAGCCCATATCGGCGCAACAACCATTCAATACAAAGCAGGACAAACGATGATTGTGGCGCTTGATCTGCCTGGTGTTTACGAGATTCGTGATGCAAGCGAAAAGTGCCCATTTTTAGCCATCGCTATCGAACTCGATCGCCGAATTCTCACCGAACTTCTTACGGCTTCTCCTGAACTTGCTCATAACATCACGTCTCCAAACGTCTCACCTGTGATGGCAGACGACGCCTCAGAAGAAGTCCTTGATGCATTTTTGCGTCTTATTCGTCTTGAAGAAACACCAAGCAGAATCGGCGTTTTTGCGCCTCTCATATTAAAAGAACTTCACTTCTTGGCTCTCAATTCTTTGCAAGGTGAATGTCTGCGTCACTTTTGTTCTGGCAATACCCCAGCGCCTCGCATCGCTAATTCCGTTGAGTGGCTTCGCACACACTTTAGTTCCACAGTAAGTGTGAATGAACTTGCCCAACATGTCGGGATGTCTGCCTCGGCATTTCATAAACACTTTAAAGAGTTCACAACGCTTTCTCCTCTGCAATTTCAAAAGCGGCTTCGCTTGCAGGAAGCTGAGCGCTTAATGCTTATTGAAGGAAAGAACGTCGACTACGCCGCCTACGCTGTGGGCTACAAGAGTTCTTCGCAGTTTTCTCGCGAATACAAACGCACCTTCGGAAACGCCCCACATCGCGACATCTCAAGAAAAAGAGCTGCACTCTCTTTCTAGCCAGTTCACTTCAAAAAAGAGAAATAGGCAGAAATCGTCTATTTCTCGGCATGGACTCATCTTCTGAGTCTTCCTAAGATTTCTCTCGTCTTCGTGAGGGACTCTCCTCATTGGTTTCTGTGTACCTGTGACTAGTTATCCCATAAGGAAAGAAAGCGATGCACAAACGACAGTTTTTAATGGGTTTAGGAGCACTCCTTTTCGCTCCTATTGGAGGAATTTCTATGGCTAACGCCGCGTCTGAATCAAGCGTTAAGAAAGTGAAAACGCTTGCGACACTATCGGCTCGAGATCAACACTTTGTTCTTATCGCTGCGTTTACGGCATTAGGCAACACGACCGCATTGCGTAGCGCACTAACGAAGGCGCTTGACTCAAAGATTTCTATTAGTGAATTGCGCGATGCTTTAGTGCAGCTTTACGCTTACTGTGGTTTTCCGAGAAGCCTTACGGCTCTTTCTGAACTCCTAAATCTTGTTAGCGAAAGAAAGGCCGCAAAAATCTCCGATCTCGAAGGGCCGAAGGCAAACCCGCGTCCTAGCCCAGAGAAGCTTCACGAAATCGGAACTGCCACGCAAACGCGTCTTGTTGGCGCTCCTGTTAAAGGTGCCTTGTTTGACTTTGCTCCAGACATTGACGCCTACCTTAAAGAGCATCTTTTCGGGGACATCTTCTCAACAGGAATTCTCGATGATGCAACGCGTGAAATTGTGACCGTCGCAGCTCTTGCGGCTCTTCCTGCTCCCGCGCAACTTAGCTCGCATTTGCAGATTGCGCAAAACGTGGGCGTCAGTAAAAAAGCTCTTAAAGAACTTGCTGAAACACTGAAGTCACATGTTGGGAAAGCCGAAGGAGAACTTGTTGAAAGCCTTTTGTCTCACTAATAGAAATTGGAATTAAAAACCTTAAGGAAAAAATCGATGAATAAGCGTCTTTTCTTTAAAAGCCTCGGTGCACTTCTTATTGCACCCGCACTATCGGTGAAAACCATGTCTTTTTCTTATGCTCAAACAAACTCTATGAAAGTTGCTGTTATCTACTACACAAGGACGGGAAACACGGAAAGTGTTGCTCGCGCCGTCCAGGCTGCCACAGGCGCCGATATTTTCTCCATCGATACGGTCGACCCCTACCCAAAGGCCTATCGCGAAACAACCGACGTTGTTAAAGAAGAAATGGAAAAAGGGATCTTTCGCCCCATTAAGCCCGTGGCAATTGATTTATCCAAATACGACGTTGTTGTCTTAGCGTCTCCGACGTGGTGGCATCACATCGCCTCGCCTCTCGAGTCTTGGATCAAGTCCGTTGACCTCACGGGAAAACTTGTTTTAACGTGCAACACACATGGCGGTGGCGGCTTAATGGAAACGCGTAATGATTTCGAAAGGCTCTTGCCAAACGCCAAGTTAGGCACATACTTTACGACCTACGGTTCTGTAGGACTACGTAGTAGTGGCGTCCGCTCTTGGCTTAAAGAAAACGGCCTTGTGAAGTAACCCTTTTGTGATTTTCCAGTGCCCAAGTCCCGTAGCAGCGAAAGTTGTTGCGGGATTTCTTTTTGGATCCTATCTTGCAGACTCTCTACAAGAGAGAGCTCTGATACGGTGAGAACCGGTGCTCTTTCACTTCCATTAACACATACATCGGCACAATATTGCCATCTTTTATAACATTTGAGTCTTCTTTAAATGTTTCTCTTTTTTATTCTGTTTTGCTTGACATTGTCAACTATTATGACATAACATCACCTTGTTCAACAAACAAGAAAAGAGATGAGACTATGGACATGAGGAAGCACGTTACGAGGCTTCTCAGGGAAAGATGGGCAGTTAAAGAAATAACCATCAATCTCTTGTTCCTCAAGATTGTGCTGATAAGGAGGTAACTCCAAGCCCCTCGAAGGAGGGGCAAGTCCTGACGCTCACCCAAGGGGATTATATGTTCTATCCTGTAACAATGACGAAAAAAGGCGAATTTGCCGTAAATGATTTGAGAATGACCTGCAAAGCTTCAAGCATGGAAGAGGCTTGTGACAAGTTCGTTGCCACTTTGGCCGAACACATTGAAAAAACCTTCCGTAAAGAAGGGAAGCCGATTCCTACTCCTTCAGAACTCCACTCTGGAGACGGCGTTGTTGTGCTTAACCTGAAACTTCAGGCAAGAATCCTTTTGTGGAATCTTCTGAGAGAGAAACACATGAGTACTTCTGAATTTGCAAGACAGATGGGAATCTCTCGCCAATATGCGCAGTTTATGGTCGATGGCAATGGGGCGGTCAGTCTCGAAAGATACAGCGAGATTTTCGTTACCCTTGGCTACTATCCAAGCATTGAGTTGAATCCCTACAAATGAACGATTTGGCTCAAATTCTAAAGGACATAAAAACGGCCTCATCAGCCTTAATTCAGCTCGAAAAGGCTCTGAGACCCGTGACCGAGTCCTTGCAACGCTTCTTTTCGGAGGTTGATCCTAATGCTGTTGAGGCGCTTCTGAAGAGCTGTCAGTTGATAAGCGAACACAGGGATGTTCTTCAGTTTCTTCGTGAGGACGTTTCTCTTGAAGAAG
>CAVCTI010000123.1:0-14704 GCA_963604755.1 Duodenibacillus sp.
GCACAGGTCCTCCTGTTAAGGCCCCTAAGGCTAAGAAGTAACTTGCCGCTGAAGCGTCGGCCTCTATCGCGTAGTGATTTGGCGTCTTATAGGCGATAGCATTAATTGTGTAGCCGCCCTCGGATTGAGAAATCTTGGCACCAAACGAGGCCATCATTGCTGTGGTCATTTGAACGTACGGCAGGCTAATTAAGGGGCCATCAATTTCAACCTGAAAGTCTTTTCCTAGGCGCTTTGCCCACACGGGAGCCATCAAAAGGAGTGCCGTTAAAAACTGGCTTGAGACATTGCCACGAACACGAACAAAATTCCCTTTTAATGCCGCTGGAGCAATCGCAATCGGAAGAAATCCGGGCTTTATTAAATAGGTGATATTGGCGCCTAGACTTATGAGAGCATCAACTAAATCACCAATGGGGCGCTCTCTCATGCGAGCGATGCCATCGAGCGTGTACTCACCATCGGCAAACGCTAAAGCAGCCGTTAGCATCCTAGCAACGGTTCCTGCGTTGCCCACAAAGATATCGGCTTTCTTATTCGGGAATTCGCCGCGAGAGTTAACAGTAACTGTTGTGTCCTCGACGTCCACGTTTTCGCCTAGCTTACCTAAAGCTTCGAGCATTCTTTCGGTGTCTTCGGCTTTAAGTAGACCCGTAAGCTTAGTTTTCCCAGCGCTTAGTGCAGCTAGAAGAAGGGCCCGATTAGAAATCGATTTTGATCCAGGAAGCGCGACAGCACCCGAGGCTTTTACAATCGGTTCAACAGTAAGGATGTCTTTTGTGATTTCGCTCATCAATTAAAGCCCTTTGCGTGCCTGAGAACAGCGCTCAAAAATTGCTTCAATCTCTTTCCCGTCTCCTTTTTCGATTGCTGCGTGCAAGGCCTTTAGGCTTTTTTCGTAGACAGTGAGGCTCTCTAAAAGCGCTGTGCGATTCGATAAGCAGATATCGCGCCACATAACTGGTGACGAGCCAGCGATGCGAGTTGTATCGCGAAAACCAGAACCGGCTAACGAAAGGCGTCTTTCCGGTTCACTCATCGAAAGAATGGCATCGACAAGAGCAAAAGAAACAACGTGCGGAAGGTGACTGACACTCGCAAAAATCGAGTCGTGTTCTTCAACTGTCATGCGAATAATGTGGGCCTTCGTCGCCGACCAAAGTTTTTCCCAAGCGCTAACGGCTTCGGGATGTGTTTCAGGTAGCGGCGTCACAATGGCATTGGTGTTTTCAAATAGCGTTGGGTAGGCAGCTCCCACTCCCGTTTTCTCCCCTCCTGCAATCGGGTGCACAGGACAATAGCCGCTAATAGCACTTGCGAGCGTCTCTCGCGCATCTTTAACGACACTCGCACGCACCGATCCCACATCTGTAATGAAAGCTCCTTTTTTTAGAGCTGGTGCGATTGTTTCAAAAACAGATCGCATCGCTAAAACGGGAACGGCCACAATCACAGCATCGGCGTCCTTTACCGCTTCAGGCATTGTTTTTGCCACGATGTCGGCCGCACCAATCTCGACGGCTTTTTCAGCCGATTCCGTATGCCGATTAAAGGCGACAACCGTATCGACAACTCCTGCCTTTTTCATCGCCCACACAGCCGACGTTCCAATAAGACCACACCCAATAAGAGCGAGACGCATCGTACTTTCCTTTCTAAACCCTAAGTGGTTTCAAGAGCCTTCGGGTAGGAGCCAAGTAACTTAAAGACAGAGGTGCTTTTACGCATTTCGCACAATGCGGCAGCGACGTCTTTATCTTCAGCATAGCCCTCAATATCAACATAAAAGGTATAGTCCCACTGACCATTGCGCGCGGGACGACTTTCGAGCTTAACCATCGAAACCCCGTGACGCTTAAAAGGCTCAAGAACTTCGCATAAGCCTCCAGAGACATTGGCGCAAGCAAACCAAATTGAGGTTTTTGCCAAATGATTGGGAATAGCTCCCGCAGGAATCCTCCCTAAAACAAAAAAGCGTGTGCGATTTCTTGCATCGTCTTGAATAGCAGGAGCAAGAACCGTCAAATCATAGAGTTCGCTTGCACGATGCGCGGCAATCGCTGCCATCGTGGCGTCTTCTGATGCCGCTTGCGCAGCCTTCGCATTGCTTGATGCGGGAACTAGTTCCGCGGAAGGCATGTGTGAAGCAATCCAATTGTGGCATTGCGCCAGTGCCTGCGGGTGCGCTGAGATGCGTTTGATTTCCGAAAGCCTCTTAGCCCGTGTCATTAAGTTGTGAACAACAGGAACATACACTTCGCCCACGATTTTAAGCGGTGTTCTCTCAAGCAAATCCAGTGTCCGTGTCACTGTTCCTTGAGCAGAATTCTCAATCGGAGCCACAGCATAATCAACATCACCGACCTCAGCAGAACGAAACACTTCATCGATATTGGCTAAAGGACAGAAATCGACTGCGTGGCCAAAAGCGCCAAGAGCGGCCATCTCGCAAAATGTCCCTTGCGGACCCAAGTAACCGACACGAATGGGCTTCTCGAGAGCGCGACACGCCCCCATAATCTCGCGGTAAATCTGCGAAATCGCCTCGGGACTAAGAGCGCTCGACTGTTCTTTTGCTTTCGTTACAGCGCGTTCAATAACAATGCGTTCTCTTTCAGGTCGATAAACAGCTTGTCCGCCTTTAGCAACCCCTACTTCACGAGCTAGGGTGGCTCTTTTACATAAAAGCGTGACAAGCTCGGAATCCACTGCGTCGATTTCGCCACGTAAGCGTTCAATTTCTTTTGTGTTTTCTGCCATGGTTTTTACCCGTGTTTCTTTGCGAAATCGCCCATGAAGTCGGCCATCGCTTTGGCGCCTTCAACTGACATTGCGTTATAGAGAGAAACGCGCAAGCCACCTAAGATTCTGTGGCCCTTCACATTTTTGAGATTCTGTTTTGCGGCCTCTTCAATAAACAAATCCGTAAGCGCTTCATCGCGCAACGTGAAAACAACATTCATGCGGCTACGATCTTCTTTGCGGTAGCGATTGATATAAAAACCAGTGCTTTGATCAATGGCGTTATATAAAAGTGTGCTTCTTGCGATGGCTCTGCGATTCATCTCAGGGATGCCACCTTCGTTTTGAATCCAGCGGCACACGAGGCTAGCCACGTAAACGGCAAACACAGGAGGCGTGTTGTACATCGATTCGCCCTTGGCGTGAATCGCGTAATTGAGCATTGTGGGGCAAAAAGATTGTGCTTTCCCTAAAAGGTCTTTACGAACGATGACAATCGTCAATCCTGCGGGCCCAAAGTTTTTCTGAGCTCCTGCAAACACCAAGCCATGCTTTGTGAAGTCAACGGGACGCGTCATAAAATTCGAACTGATATCGGAAACGAGTGTGACTTCCTCTGGGGTCTCTGGAACGTAGTTAAATTCCAAACCGTGCACGGTTTCGTTTTGGCAATAGTATAGGTAAGCGGCATCAGGGGAAACCGTAAAACTTCCCTTATCAGGCACTCGCGCCTCTTCAACACACCCAATTGTTTGCACCTCGCCGTAGCGAGCAGCTTCGGCTGCGGCTTTCTTAGACCACACGCCATCGACAATGTAGGCGGCCTTCTTCTTTTCACCCATCAAATTAAGTGGCACCATTGCAAACTGCGAGTGTCCTCCGCCCTGTAGGAAAAGGATCTCAAAATCTTCTGGCACATTAAGAAGCTTGCGAATCCCAGCTCGAGCCTCACTGAAAATTGCCTGAATCGTTTTTCCGCGATGACTCATTTCGAGAATGCTCATGCCCTCGCCCTTGTAATCGACCAATTCGCGAGAAACTTCTTCTAAAACGCTTAAGGGTAAAACACCGGGGCCCGCAGCAAAGTTATAAACGCGACTCATCGTATTACTCCTTATCGGTTTGCTCTTTAACTGTTTCAACTGAGTTTTCTTCAGAAGGTGCCTCAGACGTTTCCCCCTCTTTGACTTCGGGCGCTTCCTCGGTATTTTCGGCATCGTCTTCTGCAACGCGCGACAGACGCACAAGGCGATCATTCTTAAGGTCAATGAGCGTCACACCTTGCGTGCTTCTTCCACAAACACGAATATCGCTCACAGGCGTACGAACGAGTTTGCCGTTTGCTGTCAAGAGCATCACGCTATCTTCTTTACGAACAAGCGTTGCGGCAACAACCTTCCCGTTACGTTCGCTTGTCGCAATTGCAATCATGCCTTGTGTTGCGCGACCGTGACGCGTGTATTCAGTAATCGGCGTGCACTTACCAAAGCCATTTTCGCAAGCGGTTAAGACGTATTGCGACTCGTCTTCGGCAACGAGCATACTGATAAGTTTTGAACCACCCTCAAGCCTCATTCCAATGACGCCTCGTGCTGCACGACCCAAGGGGCGGACATTCGCTTCATCGAAACGAACGGTTTTGCCCACGTCCGAGAAAAGCATCACGTCGTGCTTACCATCGGTAATCGCAACACCGATTAATTCGTCTCCAGGCATGAGTTCGATGGCTTTTTTGCCCTTTCGCATCGAATTCTTTAATTCGCAAAGGGCTGTCTTTTTGACAAAGCCATCGCGTGTGGCCATAAAGACAAAGAGGTTTTCATCGAAACTGCGCACGGGCAAAACGATACGAATCTTCTCGTCTTCTTGGAGCTGTAAGAGGTTAACAATTGCCTTACCCTTACTCGTGCGAGCCGCTTCAGGGACCAAATACACCGCCAATTCAAAGACGCGCCCCTTATCGCTAAAGCAAAGCATCTTGTCGTGCGAGTTGGCAACAAAGAGTCGCTCAACCGCATCGCCTTCTCGCGTTTGTGCAGCTCTCTTACCTTGACCACCTCGCTTTTGCTCACGATATTGATTCAGTCCTAAGCGCTTAATGTAGCCTTCGCGAGAAAGAGTGACAACAACCGATTCGCTAACGACAAAATCCAAAGGATCAAAATTTGGGTCGCCCGAGTAATCGATTTCGCTACGACGGGGATCACCATACTTAGTCTTTAATTCAAGAAGTTCGTTATCCATGATTTCAACAACGCGCTCAGGGCGAGCCAAAATGTCGAGTAAATCGGCAATCGTGTCATGCACCTGTTTGTACTCATCGTTGATCTTGTCTTGCTCGAGACCCGTTAACTTTTGCAAGGCCATCTGCAAAATCTTTTCGGTTTGCACAGCGCTTAAGTGATAAAGACCATCCTTATCGAGGCCGAACTCCTTACCAATCTCAAGAGGACGATAGTCGTCTGCGCACCCAGCTCCCTTTAAAAGACCCAAAACAAGTTCGGAGCGCCAGCCGCGAGCCATGATTTGTGCCTTAGCCACAGGTGGCGTCGGAGCCGCTCGAATAATCGCAAGGAACTCATCAATATTGGATAGCGCCACAGCCTGACCTTCCAAAATGTGACCTCTTGTGCGGTTTTTATTTAAGCGGAAGATTGTGCGACGATTCACTACCTCACGACGATGATGTAAAAAGGCTTCGACAATCTGGCGCAAATTAAGAAGTTTGGGTTGCCCAGCAACGAGGGCGACCATATTGATACCAAACGACGATTGAAGCGCTGTTAGCTTAAAGAGTTGGTTGAGAATAACTTCTCCGAAAGCGCCCTGCTTAAGTTCCATCACGATACGAACCGTTTTACTCGATTCGTCACGAAGTTCAGAAATGCCCTCAATCTTCTTTTCGTGCATCAAGCGTGCAATCGATTCAACAAGAACCTTTTTATTGACCTGATAGGGAATGTCGTCAACAACAAGAGCTTGACGACCATTTCGTAACTCTTCAAAGTGCGTGTGAGAGCGCATGATGACGCGACCGCGTCCTGTGCGATAGCCCTCGTGCACCCCACCTAGACCATAAATGATGGCGCCCGTGGGAAAGTCAGGCGCTGGAATTCTCGCAATCAAATCATCAATGCTTGCTTCGGGGTTCTTGAGTAAGAAGCGACACGCATCGACTACTTCACCCAAGTTGTGCGGCGGGATGTTTGTTGCCATACCGACAGCAATACCTGCTGACCCGTTGACAAGCAAATTTGGTAACTTCGCAGGAAGGACCACAGGTTCTTTTTCTGAATTATCAAAGTTCGGGATAAAGTCAACTGTGTTTTCATCGAGACCATCTAGCATCGCATCGGCAATCTGCGCTAGGCGACACTCGGTGTAACGCATTGCCGCCGCCCCGTCGCCATCGATTGAGCCGAAGTTACCCTGTCCCCAAACGAGCGGATAGCGCATCGAAAAGTCTTGCGCTAATCGAACAAGCGTCTGATAGGCAGCCTGATCGCCATGGGGGTGATACTTACCGATAACGTCGCCTACAACACGAGCGCACTTTTTCGTCGGATGCGAAAAATCATTGCCAAGTTCATGCATCGAAAACAAAACACGGCGATGCACGGGCTTAAAACCGTCTCTAACATCAGGAAGCGCTCGACCAACAATGACACTCATCGCGTAGTCGAGATAGCACTGCTTCATTTCATTTTCGAGTGCAACAGGAAGCGTCTCATAGGAATAGGAAATCGGCATGCCGTTTTGTTCGCCGTCATTACCAGGAATCGTCGTGTCTTGATTACTCATAGATCTCAGGTGGTTTTTAAAATAAGTCGTCTATTAACAATATGAAAATGTCTTATTTTGCTCCTACTCAATTGCAAGAGCTTTAAAGGTTAAATTCTACCGCGTTTCACGCGTGTACGTGCGTGTATGCGCGCGCGTGCACGCGCGCGAAGAGGGGCGAAATAGGTAATTTGTCGTAGAAAACGTACAAATTTGATTATTCGCACCACTTTCGCCTTTTTAACAAAGCACGCGCAGAAACAGAATGTAGAAAAATCGTTTATGATGCCTAGTCGGAAGGGGATCACTTAGAGAGAGTGAGAAGTGGTCTCTTTGAAAAGCAAGGCTGGCTTCAGTGTCACGTTGCACCGCAAGCATTGAAGCGTTGTTTTTGTAATCGGCACTCCAGTACGTCGGTCATATTTTCAGACGCACGACAGCGGTGCTATAGAAACAGAGGAAAATAATATGAAGTCTCTCAAACTGAGTCTCGCGGCAGCCGCATTGGCACTCGCCGCTGGTTCCACGATGGCTGCGGATGCCGTCCCCTATGTCTTAGATACCAATGGCCAAGTCGTTATGAGTGGTTCTGGTCTGTGCGTTCGCACCGGTTTCTGGACTCCGGCATTGGCCGAAAAGACAGGTTGCAAGTGCGATAAAGACGTCGCCTGCAAGAAGACCGCTGCTCCCGCTAAGAAGAAGAAGCCCGCTAAGGTTACATTGACTGCCGACGCCCTCTTTGCGTTTGGTAGCGCCAAGATTTCTGCTGAAGGTCAAGCGATGCTTAACGGTTTGATTGCCCGCATGGCTGGTATCAACATTGACGTCGTCCTCGCCACTGGCTACACCGATCGTATCGGTTCTGACGCTGCCAACCAGAAGCTCTCTGAGAAGCGTGCTGACGCTGTTAAGGCCTATTTGGCTGACAATGGCATCCCAGAAGATCGCATCCAGCCTCTCGGCCTCGGCTCTGACAACCCAGTCGTTGACTGCAAGGGTAAGTCTGGTGCAGATTTGGTCAAGTGCTTGGCCCCGAACCGCCGCACAGAAGTCGAAGTTTTCGGCTCTCGCGCTGCGAAGTAAAGAATTCTGTCGGGCGAGCTACTCGACATGAATAAAAAACCGGCCGGGTGGCCGGTTTTTCTTACCCTGAAATTCTGTTTAGATGGCGGCTTCACCCTGCTCGCCTGTGCGAATGCGAACCACTTGCTCAAGAGACGCCACAAAAATCTTTCCGTCACCAATCTTACCAGTGCGAGCGCTCTTTTCTATCGCTTCAAGTGCCTGCTCGAGAATGTCGTCCGTGACAACCGCCTCAATTTTCACTTTTGGCAAAAAGTCCACAACATACTCGGCTCCACGATAAAGCTCCGTGTGCCCTTTCTGGCGTCCGAAGCCTTTAACTTCTGTCACTGTGAGTCCCGTAATGCCGATTTCAGCTAAAGCCTCACGCACTTCGTCGAGTTTAAAAGGCTTAATGATTGCGATAATGAGTTTCATGGCTCTTTTCTAAACTTTGTATTCCTGAGAGATAGCATAACCTTCTGAGAATTATCTCGCAAGAATTGCTCTAGCTTCTGTGTAATAGCGTTTGTCTTGTGCGTGTCCCATCGAAAATGTTTTCCGAGGAAGCACACCATCGATTTCGATACTCTTAAAGAAATCGGCTTTCTTAATTTTCGGCAAAAGAAAGCCAAGAGAGTCTTCCTTTAAAGCCAAACGACGTAATGACTCGTCTCCGTGGATGTAATCAAGCGCTTCGCCAACGCCCAACACCGCATCAAGAGCCCCCTGCAAAGCACCAACTGCGAGCGTTCCATATTTGGCGTCGAGGACGATTTCGCCCGACTCTTCCCCTGCAACCCAAGAAATGTGATGACCGCAAGAGCCCTCAAAAGACTTTAGTTTTTCTAATAACGCGTGAGGATTCACGTGCGTTACTAGGCGATGAATCGGCTCAAACTCAAGGGAAGCATCGTGAATATTTCCCAATTCGACCATCGCAAAACGCGCCGGGTGCGTTGCAGCAGCCTTTGTTCCTATTTTTCTTTTGATTTCTTCAAAAGCAGCTTTGGCACTTGCTAGTGAGTGGTTCCCATCTCCCACACAATACAAAAGTGCATCACCTGCTTTTTCTCGACGCTTACTTTCGTAGGCAGCAATTGCCGATTCAAATTCTTGAGCCGCATTCCCTGTCACGAGTCGTCCAACCAATTGCCCGCCATCGAGCATCAATTGAACGTCGTAAATCAACTCAAACGTCTCTTTTTTCTCTTCTAAAAATCCTAAAAGGGCATCCTCGGGATCATCGGCTAAAAGAAGAACGTGACTCAGTTCAAGAGCGGCTCCCTGACGAATAGCAAGGCGCGCAGGTATTCGCGATGTCACTGTTTTTTCTGTCGCGCGAATTGCTTTCGTGGTCTTTGGAGAATAGTCGTACTGCTCCAAATCAACCACTCCCACAACACCTCTCCTGACTTTTCCCGTTGAAAGTGTTCTTTCTACATAAACGAAACTATGGTTAAACGTTTTCAGTAAATCACTCGCAAGATAACTATTCATGCTCGCATGAATCTTTTTAATGCGAGAGTCCTGCTCTGCCCCAAGCCAGACCTCAGGGTAGACAAGCCTTAACGAGCTTGGAGTCTTTCCGACAATTGCTTCGGCCTTTTCCCAATAATCGGGTTCACTCGTGAATTGATCACAGGCAATAACGGACCACGCTGGTTTTACCCCGTCGCGCGGTAATATAAAGTCCATAGCAAGAAATGCGGCCATAGCTCCCTCTATCGAATGCAGTGCGTACGGCATTGTACGCGAGGATTGATGAGTAACTTTGCTCTGGTTTCCTAAGAGTTTTACTGCGTAGCCTTTTAAGGTTTTTTGAACGTTTTGCGTTCATTTTCTTAATTTTCCTACTCAAAATTAAACATTCTCTTCTTTTTCCCTTTATACTGCGCCAATCGAATTTTCCTGTTGATAAATCATCTATTTTATAAATGAGGGTTTGAATCTCATGGCGATAGAGCTTACCCGCAAGCAGTTCAATCTCCTTGTAGCACTTGCACAAACGCAACAGTCGCTATCTCAACGTGAACTTGCCAAGCGTTCGGGCTTTTCTTTAGGAACAGCCAATCGCATTCTTGGCGAATTAACCGACGCAGGCTTTGTTAGCGATAACCGCATTAGCGCTTCGGGCCTTTTGGCGCTTGAACCCTACCGCGCCAAGCGAGCCGTTTTTCTTGCGGCGGGTTTCGGTAGTCGCTTGGTTCCTGTGACACTTAATACACCCAAACCCCTTGTGCGAGTGAACGGCAAGCGCCTTATCGATGGGCTACTCGATGCCGTTTTAGCCATTGGCATCACAGATATCATCGTCGTGCGTGGCTACCTTGGCGAGCAGTTCGATCAACTGCTTTACAAGTACCCGATGATTCACTTCTTGGAAAATCCCGTTTATAACGAAGCTAACAATATTTCTTCGGCACTTGTCGCGCGATTTTCATTAGCCAACACCTATGTACTTGAGTCTGACCTCCTGATTAAGAACCCGTCAATCCTTCGCAAGTACCACTACAACTCAGACTTCCTTGGTATTGCCAAAGCGCGAAGCGACGATTGGTGCTTTACCGTGAAAAACGGAACGATCACAGAAGAAAAGTTCGGTGGTCTCAATTGCTATCAGATGGTCGGCATTTCCTATTGGGATGCCAAAGACGGCGCCAAGCTCTCCGGTCACTTAAAAGAAGCCTATGAAAGACCAGGCGGAAAAGAACGCTACTGGGAACAGGTCCCACTCTGCGACTTCAAAGACGACTACCAGGTTGACGTCTTGGAGTGCGCCGAAGGCGATATCACAGAGATAGACACCTTTCGTGAATTAAAACAACTCGACAAATCCTACGAAATTTAACTTGAATTCATAAGAACAAATGACTGAAGAACCACACTTAAAACGAGCACTTAATCCCTTAAACGTTTGGGCATTGGCCTTTGGCTGCATTATCGGCTGGGGTTCTTTTATTAACCCTGGAAAGAAATTCCTTTTTAATTCGGGTGCAGCTGGAACTGCGATTGCCATGATTATTGGTGCAATCATCATGGTAGTCATTGCCTTTAATTACGCCTACATGGTCCCGAAATACCCGAAAGCCGGTGGTCAATTTACTTTTGCGAAGATTTGTTTTGGGCGCGTATCGGCCTACTTTTGCGGCTGGTTTCTTGTGGCGGCCTATTTAACAAACGTTCCGATGAATTCGACAGCGATTGGCCTTATCGTTGATGGACTTTTTGGGCCCATTCTTAAGTTTGGCTTTAGTTACACCATCGCTGGCTTTGAAATCTATATGGGAGAGATGCTCTTTGCGATGGCCATCTTGGTTTTATTTGGCATCTTTAACATTAAAGGCGTGCACGTTGCAGGTGTCATCCAGACGATTTTGGCGTTCTCTCTCGGGAGTTCATTTTGACAATCGCAGCCCTTGTGAGCGACGTTGCCACTCTTGAAAACACTGCCCCCATTTGGGGCTTTGATAAAGCCGCCGCCATTGCGGCAGCAAAGGCGGGAACCTACACGACAGTTGATGCCTTCGCTCACATCGGCACAATGCAAATTTTTGGCGCAGTTCTCGCCACTCTCGCGATTGCCCCTTGGGCCTACGTTGGCTTTGACACGATTCCGCAAGCGGCTGAAGAGTACAAATTCTCGCCGACAAAAGTAAGCCTCATTATGATTGTCGCCATTGCGTTTGGCTGCTTTGTCTACATTGCCAATAACACGATTACTGCAGCGGCTCTCACCGATTGGGGCGAGAGAATCGTCTATAGTGAAAAAACACCCTGGCTTTTACTCGTTGGTGCAGAAAGGCTTCTTGGCGTGTACGGAAAAATCATTGTCGGTATCGCCGTCTTTAGCGCCGTTCTCACGGGCATCATGGGCTTTTACATGGCCGCTTCCCGCTTGATGTACTCGATGGCCCGCGACGGATATCTTCCAAAAGCTTTCTCTAAAGTTGACCCCGTTCATAAGACGCCGAAAAATGCGCTTCTCTTTTGCATTGTGATTTCTCTTTCGGGTCCCATCTTAGGTCGAGAAGCGCTTGGCTGGTTTGTGGATATGTGCGCTATTGGTGCCTCAATTGGCTTTCTCTTTACCTGCTTGGCTACCCACGTGACGATGCGTAAAAATGGAGATAAATCGTGTTGGCTAACCGCCGCATCCGTCCTTGGTGCAGCGTTCTCACTTTTTTTCATCGTCTTACAGTTAATCCCGATTCCAGGGCTCGAATTCGTCCACTTCTGTAACGAATCCTATTGCCTACTTGTTGTATGGATTTTGATTGGCATGGCCTTTTACATTGGGAAATTTGGTTTGACACTACGCTAATCACTTAATCCCTTCAGTTTTAGACCAGGCGCCAACTTACCTTGGCGTTTGGTCTTTTTTTGGAGAATTCAAGCGCGGATTTTTACAAAACTTCTCCCCTGCGTTTCGCCAAATGAGCCGCAGTCTGATAAAGTTTATAGGTTTTCCTAGAGTTTTTTGTACTGATATGACTGACGAAAGCATTTACAAAATCAATACTGAGATTCTCGGCCAAGCACGCTTTGATTCAAATCTAGCTAGCGGCGTCTTCCCGAGATCACACAATGTGCTCCTGCATCTACCCGAAGATTTTGCTCGTGACGCAGGAGGTCACAGCGACTGCCTATTTGAGGCGGCAGGTCCGCACGAGCGCCTCTTTTTCGATCCCAAGCATACGCGTAGCGCGATTGTCACCTGCGGCGGTTTGTGCCCAGGACTTAACGATGTGATTCGCTCGATTGTGCACGAATCGCACTACGCCTATGGCGCCGACGACATTCTCGGCTTCCGTTTTGGCTTAACTGGCTTTATTGAAGAAAAGGGCTTTACGCCCGTTGTTCTTCGCTCGTGCGATATTGGAAACATTCACCACTTTGGCGGAACCATTCTTGGCACCTCGCGCGGCGCACAACCTATCGCCCGCGTTGTTGACCGGTTAGAAAAGGAGCACATCGATATTCTCTATGTCATCGGTGGCGACGGCTCGATGAAAGCTGCCATTGCCATAAAAAATGAAATCGCCAAGCGTGGGCTTCGCATTGCAGTTATCGGCATCCCGAAGACGATTGATAATGACATTAACTATGTGCCGAAATCCTTTGGTTTTGATACGGCTGTCGAAAAAGCGACCGAAGCAATCGATTGCGCTCACGCCGAAGCCACAGGATGCAATAACACGATTGGCCTAGTAAAACTTATGGGCCGCGAATCTGGATTTATTGCCGCTCAAGCAGCTTTATCCATGAGCGATGTGAACTTTGTTCTCGTCCCAGAACTTCCCTTTGAGCTCGAAGGCAAAGACGGACTTCTTGAAGCTGTCTTTAAGCGGATTACTGCTCGTGGCCACGCTGTGATTGTTGCAGCCGAAGGTTCTGGTCAGCACCTTTTACAGGGAACAGGCAAATACGATCCTTCTGGCAACATTGTCTTAAGCGATATTGGTCTTTATCTTAAAGAACGCTTTAGTTCCTACTTTGCGGAAAAAGGTGTCGACCTAACAATCAAGTACATCGACCCGAGTTACATCATTCGCTCTGTTCACGCCAATACGTCTGATTCGGCTTACTGTGGGCAACTCGGGCAGCACGCCGTACACGCCGCAATGGCTGGTCGCACTGGTGTTGTAGTTTCTAAGATTATGGATGAATTCGTCCTTGTTCCTTTGGAACTTGTCACTGCACGACGTCGTAAGATGGATCCAAAGAGTGAACTTTGGCGTACGGTGCTTGAAAGCACAGGTCAGTGGGCCGTTAAAGGCATGCGCGTGGAATAAAAAATCCGCGGCTTTTACACAAAAGGCAGAATCGAGTACGGTTCTGCTTTTTTATTTTGACGTGCAAGTCAATGACTGCAAAAGTCAAGAAATCTCCTTTATGTTGACCGAATTTCTGCCGATTTTCGTCATTACGAAGGAGATTTCTTGAAAATGCCATTTTCAGAGGATTATTCGCATGCGCCATTCACAACTTGGACCGCATCGCCAAATCCGAAACAAAAATTCGAAACCGAGCGCTCCTTGTTTTGTCGTGCTATCGTTGCCAAACAAACAAGGCCCAGAGGACGCAAAAGGCTGTAGCGGTATTACCGAGCGACGGTAACTGATATTCAAAGATGCTCGATTAAAACTTCAATAGAGGGCGAGTTGAACATGTCACTACCAGCAAAAACAGAAGCACTTTCTTTTGAAAGCATTAAGCACCTTGATGAGAACGGCGTTGAATATTGGTTTGCTCGTGATCTTTATCCTTTACTTGGATATCGCGCTTGGCAAAACTTTCAACTAGTTATACAAAAAGCTCGTCAGGCTTGTTTAACAAGCAATATCAATGTAGACGATCATTTTATGGAGAAACATAAAATGATTGATGTTGGCAAGGGAGCCAAACGAAAAATCGAGGACTTTGCTCTTTCTCGGTACGCATGCTATCTAATTGTTCAAAACGGCGACGCTAGCAAGCCTGTTATTGCTGCAGGACAGACTTATTTTGCTATTCAAACGCGTCGGCAAGAACTTGCCGATGAGCAGAATGGATTTAACGAACTCAGCGACGATGAGAAACGCTTATTCCTTCGCCAGGAACTACGAATCCACAACAAGCAATTGGCAGATGCAGCTCACAACGCCGGCATCATTGATCCTAAGCAGGATGCAATTTTCCAAAATTTTGGATACAAAGGTCTTTATGGTGGTCTTGACGCAAAAGCCATCCATAAACGAAAGGGACAAAAAAAAGAACGAACAGATTCTTGACCATATGGGCCATACCGAATTGGCAGCGAACCTCTTTCGGGCAACACAAACAGAAGAAAAACTGAGAAGAGAATATATTAATGGCATATACAAGGCCAACCAAACTCACTACAAAGTGGGAAAAGCAGTCTGAGAGACAATCCAATCTCTCGGCGCAACAATACCTGAAGATTTGCCAACCCCAGAGAAAAGCATCCTGCAACTTGAGAAAGAGAAAGAAAAACAGATTTCAGCAGAGAAGAAAGCCCCAGACAAATTGAAAAAGTAAATGCTTAATCGCAGTTGCTACCTCCGTAAAAAATGGGGAGAAAAAATGCCTCTTCCCAAAATAGAAACAACCCAACGAG
>CAVCTI010000124.1:0-3749 GCA_963604755.1 Duodenibacillus sp.
TCCGTGTAGTGTCCTCACGCCCTCAACAACAATGCGAGCCGTGCCTGCTCCTTGAATCTTTGCGCCCATCTTATTTAAGCAATTGGCCAAATCGACGACTTCGGGTTCGCGCGCGGCGTTTTCAATCACGGTTTCGCCTTCAGAAAGTGTCGCGGCCATCAAAATATTTTCGGTTCCCGTGACTGTGACCATATCTGTGACAATGCGAGAACCCTTAAGGCGTGTGGCTTTCGCATCGACATAGCCGTGATCCATATCGATAGCTGCGCCCATCTTCTTTAGCGCTTTGATATGTTGATCGATGGGACGAGCTCCAATCGAGCAGCCGCCAGGCAAAGAAACGCGAGCCGCGCCAAAGCGAGCAACCAAGGGTCCTAAGACCATCACAGAGGCACGCATCGTTTTCACTAAATCGTAGGGGGCCTCAGTGCTAGTCACAGCATTGGCTTTAAGACGTACGGTATCAGCATTCACGCGCTCGTAAGCTACACCCATTCCTGAAAGAAGGCGCCCCATCGTACGGACATCGGCTAAGTCCGGCATATTGTGAAGAATCAACTCGTCTGAAGTTAGTAACGAAGCGGCCAAAATGGGAAGCGCTGCATTCTTCGCGCCCGAAGCACGAACTTCTCCCACAAGACGATGTTCACCAACAATTTTGAGCTTTTGCATGAGGCTTTCTCGAATCCAATAGTCTTAAAAATTTGTGGGCGTAATTCTACAAAATTAGCCTACTTTCCCCCAGAGGGAGGTGAAGTGATTCACGGGGCCGTGGCCGTGCCCGACATCAAGCGCATCGGAGGCGGCAATCGCCTTGGTGATAAAGGTTTTTGCCTCACGAATCGCTTCAATTGGGTCATCGGTTTTTGCAAGTGCCGCCGCAATCGCTGAAGATAGAGCGCAACCTGTGCCGTGCGTATTTTTCGTTGCAATGCGTTTAGCAGAAAATTCCGTCATCTCTTTTCCGTCATAGAAAAAGTCCGAGCAACTTGCGTTAGCCAAGTGCCCGCCTTTTAAGAGAACAGCGCAGTGCTTATTCGATAAGGCGTAAAGGTCGACGGCAGCCTCTTTCATCTGAGAGATGTCTTTTATCTCACGACCTAAAAGGACGCTTGCTTCTGGTAAGTTTGGCGTCATGACGTGAGAGATGGGAATGAGTTCTGTAACGATGGCTTTTACCGTATCTTTCCCAACTAAAGAGTCACCACTTTTAGCCACCATCACAGGATCGATCACAATCCAACGCGGTTTAAAGCGTCTTAATGCGTCTGCGACAACGCGTACGACATCGGCTTCCCCCAACATCCCGATTTTCACAGCATCAATGCGCACGTCAGAAAAAAGCGTATCGAGTTGCTCGCGCACAAACGAGGCGGGAACTGGGAATACGCCTCTAACTGCAGTTGTGTTTTGGGCTGTTAACGCGGCAACAACGCCCGTTGCATAAGCGCCCATTGCGCTGATGCTCTTAATATCGGCCAATACCCCAGCGCCCCCCGATGGGTCAACGCCAGCGATGGAAAGAACATTTTTTATTGGGCTTTTTGCCATAGAGTGGCTATCTCCTTGATCATTCGTTCAGTTGCCCCTGTGTAACTTTGTGCAAAGCTTTTTGCAGCATAAGAGCGATTAGACAACTCCCCATCGATAAGCCAGGTAGCGGCAAGCGCCATCGCTTCTTTAGCGTCTTTTACGCGAAGAGCCGCATGAAAAGCGATTGCGTCTTCGGCTGGTTTGGCAAAGTTAAATGTCGAGGGTCCCAAGATAATGGGAACGCCAGAGGCGGCTGGTTCAATAAAGTTTTGAGAGCCCGTGCCCCCGAAGCTTCCGCCCATAATGCAAACGTCGCCTAAAGCGCAACTAAAGCTCATCTCGCCCATCGTATCGGCAAGAACAACACGCACCTCTTTACCTAAAGAAGCTAGATTGGCGGTCTTTGTTTTCCTTACGTAGGGGAGATTTCTTTCGATGAGGGCGGCCTCCACTTCATCAAAGCGTTGCGGGTGTCTTGGAACAAGCCAGATAAGGGCCTCTTGAGGCAACTCGTCTATGGTGTCCAAAAACATCACTTCTTCGCCTTGGCGCGTGCTCGCAAGAAGGACGATGGGGCGATTAAGACTCGCTTTTAATTTGCGCGCACTTTCTTGTTGCTTCGCGTCGGGCCGAATATCAAACTTCACAGATCCACAGACAAGAACGTTTTTTGCCCCTAAGCTCACCAAGCGCTTTTTATCATCTTCGCTTTGCGCTAAAACAAGTCGAAAGGCACCAAACGCGGGCTTCATCACGCTCGGGAAACGAGCTGCCATGCGCCGCGACTTCTCTGACTCACGAGCATTGGCTAGAATGACTGGGATTTGAAAAGATTCGGCTGCCTCCATTAAATTGGGCCAAACCTCAGTTTCCATCACAACACCCATTTTGGGTTTCGTTTCCTCGAAAAACCGTGCCATCAATTCTGGGGTGTCATACGGCAAATAGCACTGCGTGATGCGTCCTGGATAAGCTTCGAGGATTTTCTTACCTGTTTCTCGGCCCGTTGGGGTCATTGCCGTAAGAAGAATTTCGCTATTGGGAAATCTCTTAAAAAAGGCATCAATCAAGCTTCGCGCTGCAATGGTTTCTCCGACGCTAACCGCATGAAGCCAAAGGCGGGGTTTTTCTGTGGGAGCTGGAAACGGCTTCCACCCAAATCGCTCATCCCAATGCTCAAGGTACTCAGGTTGCTTTTTCGCTCTGTGTCCCAAATAAAACTTCGCTAGCGGCAAAGCTGCTCGCGTAATCATCCGATAAGCCCAAGTCACTTTTTACTCTCCAAGCATTGCCACTTTTTTGCAGTATTGTTGATTGATCCCGTCTTTCTTTGGACTCCCGAAGACTACTGCTTTCCGTTAAGAAAATCGAGCCAATCGGTTCCAACTACAGGAGCCGTGATGACCTTCACATCTAGGCCTTTGACAGCTAACTTATGCCCTAAGGTGTAGGCACCTGCTTGACCTGCGTAACTTTTATCGTTATCGGCATAGATGCGAACAGACGTGACTCTCTTTGGAAGGTCAACGGCGTTTGATAGATTTGTTACACCAAGTGTGGCCCATACAGGAAGAGAAAAAAGTTCTGTGCACGCGAGTGCCGTCTCGATGCCTTCTGCTAAACCCACAACGTCTTTGACCTCACCAAAGCGCACAAAAGCGCCCTTAATTGCGCCAGGCATGAGTTTCTTGGGCCTTGCAACATTGGCTTTCTTTCCGTCTTCGAGATAGGTTCTATGGAGATTAACAACGCGACCGTTTTTGTCTGTGACGCGCGAAAGCATGGCCGCGTAAGTTCCAGCGACTTTCCCCTCCTCATCGAGGTATTCAAGTGCTTTGTGATAGCGCACTTCGGGCGTTGCGTTTTGAGGATTTAACCCACGATTGGCTAAATAGGTCCACACGGGGTCTCCCGAAACAATAGGAGAGGCTTCAGCCCAAAGTTGAGTCACTTTGCGAAGCCTTTCTCGCTCGGCTTCTTCTTCGGGGCTTAGTGTTCTCTGTGTGGGGCTCTCTTCTTGTGCCGGGTCAATTCCACAAAACCGCTCGACAAACTCGAGCGCATCTAGAAAGCTTGTTCCCAAAACCTTTGTGAGAAGAGAAAGGCCGTCCCCTGCCCCACATCCGCGGCAGAAGTAGTTGCCGTCTCCCTCTTTACCGAGAAAGGAAAAGCGATCTCGCCCGCCGCACACCGGGCACGGTCGATTGACCTTATCA
>CAVCTI010000125.1:0-2286 GCA_963604755.1 Duodenibacillus sp.
TTCCAGTAATGTGAACGCGTGAATCAACGGTTAATTCACCAGACTTGTTTGTGACAGAGATGCCTGTTGCATCTTTGTTAGTAGCGCCGACAACATAATTTTCGTCGTTCTTCGAAACATTCAGATTGATTGTCGTTGTCGCGTGATTAAATGTACCTGTTGCAGCCGCGACCTGAATACCTATGACACGCGTATTTGCAGAATCCCCTGTGATTGTGAGGCTTCCAGCGCTTTCTGTGGATTCATCAGCAGTCAGTGTCGCTCCTTTGTCCACCACAATACCTGCGGTAGTGGCATTGTCAGTTGCAGTGTTTGTATTTCCTTTCACCGTCACATTCACTGCGTTGGATTTAAGATTAAGCTGGCTATATGTCGCAGCGTTGTTTTTTTCACCCGAATATACGCCGTAGACATTCTTTTGATCCGAAGAAGAAGCATCGATTGTCACACTAGTAGAAGAGCGCAAATCAATATTTCCACCTTCATATGATTTCATACCGTATGCATCACCTTGGCTGGTATTAACGGTAAGCGAAGTCGTATTCGCCGTAACGAGTAAGTAAGAATTTTGGGAATAAAGAGCTATACCCCCATTTGTGTCATTCGAATTAATCTTAACAGTAAGCGAATCGCCCCCAAAGTTTGGATTGACATCTGCGACTGTCTGATTAGTATTAGGGGCAGGGTCAACACATTTTTTATTACTCAGAATGCCGTAAGTAGCATTGACACCAGTACCGTCACTATTTTGGATACAGAGATTTTTAACTGTAAATGTAGTAGATGTAGAAGATGTAGAAGATGTAGAAGAACCAGCAAAAGCGGCTGCATTATCACTTACTGTAACTTGTGTAGTATACGTAGCACCGTCTTTGGGATGAGAACTTTCATTCCAAGTCACAGAATCAGCCAAAGCGGCCGTTGAAGTTAAAGCCATCGCAACAGCGCTAGCAAGGATAGTCTTTGTGCCTTTCTTTTGCACAGAACGCGTAATCTCATTGGCAACCATCAGTGTTGCGCGAGCGCGGTTAAAAATGACTTTAAAGGTCTTATTCATCGAGAACCCCTTTTTCTCTTAAAAATGGCGTAACTCTCATTACGCATTGAATTTCTTTGGCAGGAAAGTCCTTAGAGTTACCATTTCTCTGACGAAATGGTCTCTAATGGAAAGCGTTTTAGAATTCCTGCTAAGTAAAAAACGAAAGTTAGAATAGAAAAAAATGCAACAAAACTAATGCATAATAAAAGGTTGAATACTCTTTGTCAAGAATTGTTCAAACGAATCATTACGTCACAAGAGTCCAAAACACTCTCAATCCCACTAGAACCACTGCAATATAGAAAAGCCCTCTAAAAGCACCCTTAGTCAAAAGAAAGAATCCCTTCTATCTTTGGCTGCGAGTACGCCCGAGACCAAGAGTCGTGAATGAGATCGCTTTCGCTGAAAAAGGTTTTATTGCGGTCCTCAGTCTCACGGCGATAAAGCGTTAATATTTCCTGCGTAGAACACTCAACAATTGAGTAAGACCACTCATTCCAGCCTAGCATCGGGAACCACTTCCAATCATGCGCCATGTCTTGGGTCACAGAATTAATGGTATCCGTAAGGCGTCCCATAGCGTGCATCACATAGATTGAAGACTCTTGGTCTATTCTCGTTCGATCAAGAGCGGCTCTCTTACCAAAGGCAATATGAACTTCTTGCTCTCCGATAAGGGCTGGCGCAATGTTTCCATTCGCGTTGTAAATAAAACTATTGTCTGTGGCGTAAAACGCCCCAGCCTTGATATTGCCTTCAGTCGTCAAAGAAGTACGATATAAGCAAATCGAACCATCAATTGCATAAAGATTTTCTGCCTCAATAGAGCCTTTGTCTGCCATCAAACCAATTTCAGAGGCAAGAATCCCCTCGGTAATTTTAATTGACGTCCCCACCTCATCGCTATTGAAATTCGTACTCACATAAACGCCATTCGAAGCGATAAGGGTATCTGCTTGAAGGCTCTTAGCGTGAATGGAAATATCGCCATACGAAATAATCGACCCCGTAAGTGTTAAGGGATTGTCTTTGACGTAAAGACTCAAATCTCCAAAGATCAGGCCCTCTGACTCCTCGTTAATCGTAAAGGCTGTTTGAACTGCTGTATGAAAGCCAATGTCACCATAAATGGAATTTAAGACAACTGTTCGCACCTCGTTACCTAAATCGGATTCCAATAGGATGGAGCCTTGCGCCTCGGCAGAAAGCTTGGGCGCGGTTATAACGGAGTTATCCACCTGAAGGAT
>CAVCTI010000126.1:0-9993 GCA_963604755.1 Duodenibacillus sp.
GCAGAAAGTCCTGCTAGACGGTCAAAGCGGAGCGAATTAGTATGCGTACGCCCTACCCAAATGTCGTATGATGCGAAAAAGAACAGTTCAATAAAAGCGCTATGCCCAAAGTAAAACCCCTTGCACCACCCAAGCACTGGCTTCGTAGCGACGACACGGTTGTCGCCTGCACAGAAAAAGTCAAGGTGCTTGAGGAAAACTGGAATGAAATCCGTACAACGCTCCAAGAGGCGTTAGACGATGCTGTGCTGATGGGCTGCTCGGAATCTCGCGTTAAAGACGAATTTATTCGCCTCATTAAGGGGCTCACGAGTCAATACGAGGACGCGCTCAAAACCCAAGCGACAGAAAAGAAAACGGATTCCTAAAGAAGCCTTAAGGAATCCGCTAACAAGCCGTTTTCAAAAAAAGACTACTTTTTCTTTGTCGCCTTCTTGGGGGCGGCTTTCTTAACTGCCACTTTCTTTGCTACAGGCTTTTTCGCAGGAGCAATCTTTGCCTCAGCCTTTTTAGTCGCAGCCTTCTTTGTAGCGCTATCTTTTGTTGCCTTAGGTTTAGCCTCGGGCTTAGCTTTAGCGGCAAGCTTTGCTTTAGCCGCTTTCTCTAGTGCAGCCGCCTTTTTCTTCGCTTCAGCTTCAGCCTTGGCAGCCGCTTTCTTTTCTGCCTTAAGCTTCTTTTCTAAAGCCTTGCGTTCAGCGGCCGCTTTCTTTTCTTCTTGGCGTCGAGCAGCGGCTTCCTTTTTGGCAAGAGCAGCCGCTTTGCGGGCTTCTTGCGCAGCTTTGCGAGCGGCTAATGTCGCTGCTTTTTCAGCGGCACGACGTTCGGCGGCCTCAGCCTTAGCCTGAGCCTTGGCAGCAGCTTTTGCTGCAGCAATCTTTTTAACAAGTGTTTTCTCTGGCTTTGTGGGCTTTAAGATTTTTTTCATCGCTGCGGCATGGCGTTCGGCCTCTTCGCGAGCGGCTTCTTCCGCAGCTTCTTCTTCCGCGGTACGCATCGAGATGCGGACAACGGGAGGAGCGACAGCAGCTTCCTCTTCTTTTACGCCCCAGAGTTCAAGCAGTTCCTTCTGGTCTGGCGCCGACCCTCTTTCTCGGCGAGCGACGACGCTTGCGCGTACGAGCTTTTCAATATCGGGAAGCGGAAGACGATTTAAGTCAGAAAAGTTAATGAGACTATGCTTAGAGTCAAACCCTGCGATGGTGTTAAAGAAGGGTTCAGCGGCTTCCTTTTCGGCGACAAAAAGAGTTAGTAATTTGTCTCGGGATTCGAGCGCAAAAAGCGGTCCACCGTTGAGCTCATAGAACACGAGCCCGAAGCGCTTGCTTTCGCGTACGCCACGTGCGGCACGGCGAATGAGACTAGCAACACGCGCCATTGCAACACGCCGATCCGGCGGTAAGCCTTGCAGAAAAACACCCAAGACCGATGCACCAACCATGGTAAGGAACCTCCTGACAACAGTTAGGGTCAGTTAACCTCTAAGAAAAAAATGGATTTAACCTGCTAATTTTACAGGAAAAAGAGCACCAATGTAAGCTTAAATTGCGCTCAGTTCGGCTGCAAGACACAGCGATGTGCGCGAAAATGCCTCAGAATTAACGATAAAAAGAGAACTTCGCGCTAAAGGGTTCGCGCACAAAGTTCCCGAGGGTCTTCCTGCTGCAGCGCTCGGTTGGTGGAACGCCGCCTCGGGCTTCGGTTCGCTTAACCCAATGAATACGGGATAAAACGCCGTCTTGCTTTCCTCTTGGCGTTGTCTCAAAAAGAACGTCTCGAACGCGAGAGCTAGATTCTTGTGAAGAGGTGATTTTTGATTTAAGGCTACTGCCATCTGCGGAAAAGAAGGCAAAGTCAGCACCCTGCTTGACAAAGAGTCGTCCTGTAGCGTCAAGGATGTCGATATCAGGAGCGACAAAGCGCCAGTAGTAGCCGTGTTTGTCTACGGCACACTGAAACTGTAGGTGGCCTTTCCCAGTATACGTTTGCGCAAAAGAGGCGCCTTCCGGTGGCGTAACAGCATCCTTAAATAGCGTTGAGCAACCAGTAAGCGCAAGGCTTAAAGCACAAAGAAAAACGCGACGGGGTACAGTCATTATGGCTTACTCCTTTACGGGTTCAATCGGTATTTCAAAGCCCTCAGGAGCTGCCAATGGCGTTGTGAGGGCTTCTGGCTTTAGGGCCGAAATAGGAGCCTCGTCTTTTTGCGCTGGGAATCTTTCATGGGTGCTAACCCAATTATCTTCGTTCAAGTACCGTAAGTAAGAAAGTGTTCCAGCGTTAGTCGGAAAGTTCAGTAACCAAATCCCTGTTGTCTTCGGGGAGCGCGGTTTGCTACCAACACGGAAAAGACTTAGGTCGGGCCCCGCGTGTTCGTCTTGCGTCATCGAAAGAAATTGCTCGAGTCGAAAGGGCTTGAGTTCTGTTTCAAGCAAAGAATCGATACGAGCTAAGCGAGAAATGGAACTTGCGGGAACTTTGCCGTTAAATTTTGTTGATTCAGGAAGAACGTAGTGATTTGTGTGCGTAAGAAGCCCAGCGGTTGTTCTTTGAATGTGAAAGTGTCCATTCGGGAGACACTCGACAAACGCAATTTCGTGCTTATCTGCTAAGACATAAATCATTGGGTAGCCAGAAAAGACATTCGTTTTATTGAGAGCCTCAGAAACGGAAGCACAGTTACGAACAAGCCATTCGCCACCGCACCAGCCCTCATTGGATTTAAAGCGCTTGGGAAATAAAGTAAGCCGCGTGTCGCGAGAGACGCCTGCCGCTGAGATTTGCCCGACAAAAAGACCTCGCGCATTAAGGCCTGCTTCAAAGCGATGAGTCTTTCCAACAAAAAGCCCCTTAAAGGCAATACTGTCTTCGTCAGTAATGGTGACAAAGTTCTGTTCTCCCGCGAGATCGTCACGCATATAGGCCACAATCGTTGTGCCGTTTAAGGCTTCAGCTGCGCCACAAGCAGCCCAAAAGGTGCTTGCTTGAGCACTCAAAGCAAAAGGTACAAGGCAAAGAGCAAGAGCGTAGCGACGTAGAGCTAGCATAGTGGAAGCGTCCTCGGGAAAAATCGATTGCCGTAGACTACCACGCTTGGAGGAAAAATTTCTTCTTTTTACGTTTCGTTAGGAGATTTACGCTTTGCGGGCTTTGCGATGAGGTCAATTTTCTTTGATCCCCAAACACCAAAGAAATAGAGCGCACAAAGCATGAGAAGCGCTGCCGCAAAGTAGGGGGCGCCAGCCGTAATCGAGTTTTCGCTATGAATCACAAGGCTTAGGAGAACCGTGCCCAAGATGGGAGCGATTGCACTCATCAAAGCCGATAGCGAATTCAATGCTCCGATGTTTTTTCCCTGAGATTCAGGGGAACTTAATTGGCTAATAACACTCGTGAGCATGGGACCTACGGTTCCGCCAATCGCGTAGGCGCAGCAAAAGATTGCTGCTGTGGCTCCGCTTTCTGTAAGGCCAATCACCGCCAAAGAAAGAGCGCTTGCGACTAAAGAGGCAAGGACAATTTTTGAGGCTTTGAAAAAGGTGAGTAGCCAAGAAAGAAAGTAGCCTTGAATAAAAGACATCGAAACGCCAAGAGCAAAAATCGATAGGCCAATTTCTAAGGGCGTAAAGCCATAGCGAAATTCGGTGTAAAGCGCCCATGTGCATTGCAAAATAAAGATTGCGAGCGCATTAAAAGCAAAGATACAAAAGAAAGGTCGACTCTCGGACTTTTCCAAAAGTCTCGGTAAAGTCAGAAATGCATTGCAGGTAGAAAAATGAATCGATTCTCGCGTCTTTTCTCTGAGGGACTCGGGTAAATAGAAAAACCCGAATAGAAAATTACATAGCGATAGACCGCTCGCAATTAAAAAGGGAAGCGTTGGATTGGTTTCTCCAGCGATGCCTCCAAGAGCAGGACCCACGACAAAACCGACGCCATAAGCGGCGCCAAGTCTTCCGAACATCATCGCGCGTCTTTTCCCGACTGTGATATCAGCGATATAGGCTTGTGCGACAGAAAAGTTTGATGAAAGAGCACCACCAATGATGCGGCTCGCAAGAATTAAAGGTAGTGACGCGAAAAACGCCGGGACGGCAAAGGTAATTCCGAGACCAAAGATTCCTGTAAGCAGCACGGGGCGGCGTCCTATGCGATCGGAAAGACTCCCAAGAACTGGGGAGCTTAAGAATTGCATGAATCCATAGCTCACCATAATCGCTCCGTACCAAAGCGTTTGCGCGTCGCGCGTTTCGCTTAATGTGCCGATTAAGCGCGGCAACACAGGAACAATCAGCCCGACACCTAAGGCATCTAAGAAAAAGCAGGCGAGAATAAAGCCGATTTTTGAGCGATTTGTCACGGCATTACCCACAGTGAAATTTAGGTGCAAACCTTAGTGCGAACGTCTTGCGCGAGTAAGCCACGTTCCTCTATAAAAACGCACTAGAAAGATGGCCCCTCTAAAGAAGAGTTCCAGGCACATTGCAATCCAAACGCCCACAAGCCCCATGGACTGAGCAAGCCAAAAAGCAAGCGGGAGTCGAACAATCCACATACTCAGTAGATTCATCAAACTCGGGATAAGTGTATCAGCCGCGCCGAGGAAGCACCCGTAGGCGACGATGGAAGCGGCATACATCGGTTCGGCAAACGCTTCGATGCGAAGAATCTGAGCGCCTAATTTGACGGCTTCAGTATCAGGCGTCATCGTTCTCATCATGGCTTCCGCTCCAAAAAACATCAGGAGCCCCATAAAGCTCATCACAAGAACGCCAACAAAAATCGTAAGTCCCCCTACTTCACGCGCTCGCGAGGCGTGTCCTGCGCCAATCGTTTGCGAGCAAAGCGTTGTTGCTGCCTCGCGAATGCCAAACCCAGGCATATAGCATAGGCTTTCGACAGTGAGGGCAAACGAGTGTGCAACAAGAGCGACGGTTCCCAGGGGCGCAACAATCATTGTCGAAATAATTTGCGCGCCATTCATAACGATGCGCTGTACGCTCACAGGAAGCCCAATTCGTAGAGAATTCTTCAAATCCAATAACTGTGGAATAAAGGAACCTTCTCGCCCAAAAATCGCAAGGTGTTCCGATTTCACACAAGCCATCCAAAGGCTTGCAAGAAGAACAAGAGCCGTCGCTAGTACCGTTGCCCACGCGGCTCCCGCCACTCCCAAGCCAAAGCCTGGCAAATAGACTTCAAAGCCTAAGAGCGTCGTCGTTCGCGAGGGAAAGATAAAGATCGCATTAAAAAACACATCCAAGACGCACATCGATATCCCGAGGATGCTTGGTGCTTTCATGTTGCCGCTTACGCGAAGCATCCCTGTTTCTAAAAAGTTCACGAGAACAAGTGACCACGAGGCAACAACGATCTGAAAGTACTCTGTCGCAAGGGAAGCGACTTTGCCTGTGGCGCCTAACCAGTGTGGGAGCTCTTTGGCAATGAAAGTACCAGCGATGGCAAGCGTCATCCCCCACAAAAAGGTGACAACCAAAGATTGCCGCATCAGTGACTTCACGGCCTTTTCGTCTCGTGCGCCGATGCGCTGTCCAACAAGCACGTGATAACCTGTGATTCCTGCGCTACCAATGCCCCAAAACAACCAAATCGTTGTTGAAACAAGACCCACGGCAGCGGCTTCATCAGAACCTAAGTGACCGAGCATTGCCATATCGATGTAGTGCATCAGTACACTCGCAAGCTGGGCGATAATCGCTGGGACGCTTAAGAGTATGACAAGCAAAAGGCCCTCTTTGCGGCTAAAAGAGGTCGCCTCTCTTAAGCGCTGCATCAGAGATTCTGTGGCAGGAAGATTTTTCAAAAAAACCGGATAGTGCATAAAGGCCGTTCCCAATCGCAAGGATTTTACGGCGAGAAATGGGCTTCGTCTAAAGAGACGACTCCTAGGACTTAGCGCGAAGCGAGCGTTTCTTTTTTCGTGAGTTCTTCCCAGCGTTCGTAGGCGGCTTCAATGAGAGAGGGAAGACTTTCAATTCTTTCTTTATCGGCTTTGATTTCTTCAAGAGGCTTTTTGTGATAGTCAACGCCAAGAAGCTTTTGTGTCAGCGCCTCTTGCTCGGCCTCTAGCGCCTCGATTTGCGCAGGGAGCGCCTCTAATTCCCGCTTTTCTTTAAAGCTTAAGCGAACGCGCTCCATTGTGGTGTTTCGAATGCGTTTGACTTTTTCTTGGGGAGCATCTTTGGCTTGAATCTGTTTTAAAGGAATTTCTTTTTGCGCTGCCCAATCTTCGAACCCACCAACGTATTCACGCCACTTGCCATCAGGCGTTTCGTAATTGACGGGAGCCAGTGTTTGTGTGACAACGTTATCTAAGAAACGACGGTCGTGACTTACGAGAATCACGGTACCTGTGTAGTTTGCAATCGTTTCTTCAAGCAATTCGAGCGTGTTGATATCCAGATCATTTGTCGGCTCATCGAGAACCAGCAAATTCGCAGGAAGCGCAAAAAGACGCGCTAAGAGAAGGCGATTTCTTTCGCCGCCAGAAAGGGCTGAAACGTAGACGTTGGCTTTGCGGGGTTCAAAAAGAAAGTCCGCTAAGTAACTCATCACGTGTTTTCTTACACCAGCAATTTCAATCCAGTCGCTCCCAGGACTTATGGTATCGGCAACGGTCTTTGCCGGATCAAGTTCTTCACGCAACTGATCGTAGTAAGCAATCGAAAGATTGGTTCCTTGGCGCACAGTCCCCGAGTCAGGAACCAACTCACCTAAGAAAAGCTTAATCAGCGTTGATTTTCCCGTTCCGTTTTTCCCAAGAAGTCCCAACTTATCGCCACGCATCAGTGTGAAATCAAGGTCCGAGACAATAGTTCGGTCTCCGAAGCTTTTTGTAAGCCCCTTGGTTTCAAGAACAATCTTTCCACTACGGTTGCCGCGGTCAAGAGAAAAACGAACATCTCCGAGGCGGTCGCGTCTTGCCTCGCGCTCGCGGCGTAACTCTTCAAGGCGTCTGACGCGCCCTTCGTTACGCGTTCTTCTCGCTTCGATTCCTTTACGAATCCACACCTCTTCTTGCGCCCAGAACTTATCAAAGCGTTGGCGCGCGAGGTTTTCTGCGTGAAGCTCCTCTAGTTTGTGTCTTTCGTAGGCCTGAAAGTTTCCATCGTAGCTATGTAAGAGCCCACGATCGAGTTCAAGGATTCTTGTGACAACCGAATCAAGAAACGCTCTATCGTGTGTGACAACAACAAGGGAGCGACTCGTGGAAAACTCTTCTTTGAGAATTTCTTCAAGCGTGCGAATCGTTTCAATATCTAAGTGATTCGTCGGTTCATCAAGAAGCAATAAATCTGGTTTGAGACTTAACGCTAGGGCAAGAGCGGCGCGTTTACGTTCGCCACCAGAAGTGTTTTCCGGATGAAGATTCTCTGAGACGAGAAGCTTTTGCATGTAAGAGCGCAGTAAGGCGCGATTGGCAAATCGCGTTTCTTCGTCTAAGGCACTCAAGCTTTCGCGCTGCTTTTCTAAGCTCTCTAAAAGAGTGGCAGCGGGGAAAAGTTGTGGCTCTTGAGGGACATTGACGACGTGTAGTCCCGTCACTGTCCTAAGTTCTCCTTCGTCAAGAGGCGTCTGACGAGAAAGAACTTTTAAAAAGGACGTTTTCCCCGTGCCGTTTCTACCAATGAGACCGACGCGCTCTCCTGCCTCTAAAACAAGGTCAGCGTTATCAAGAACAGGTAAATCGCCCCAACTTAAAAGAGCACTCGAAAGCGTCAGAATCGGCATCGGTCGGCTTCTTTAGTTTGTCGTAGAGGATTCTTTTACTTCAGGCGCTTGGCTACTCGTTTCTGTAGTGGCTTCGGGTGCGTTTTGTATTTGCGAATGCTCAGAATCTTTCAACGCCTTATAAGTGCCTGGCTGAATCACGCGGAAATCAATCAATTCTTGAGGCGTGAGTGTACGAACCGAGCCATTACCGATCATGGCGCAAGCGCCGTGCCGCGTCACAACAGGGGAACTCTCCAAGTCGTACTGCAAAGAACCCGAGAGCCCTTCGAATTCTCCAGAAGACAGTCCTTGCGCAATCGCATGGGCTATCGTTAAGGCATCAATGCCGAGCGCAAAAAGCTGCTTACCCACAAGGCTGGCGGGAGGTGCAACTTTGTAGGTTGCATCAAAGGCTTCGTTATCGAAATTCAAAATAAAGGGTGCTTCCACAAAGCCGACTTGCTTTAAGTCAAAAGTAAGAGCCTTTGCTGTGGAGTCTGTCTCTGGGTTTCCTGGATAAAGTAGCGATGTACCCCAAAGGCGCGTTCTTAAAGGGAGACGTGGCCGAATTTGAGAGGCTGTCGGTGCATCAAGCGCTAAGAAAGCCGCGTAGTACGGGGGCTCGGCAAGAGCCGCGTAGGCGCGTCTTTCGGCAGATTCTCGCGTTTGTCGCAACTGTTGCTGACGCCAAGCAACGGGATCTGCTTCTTGATCGATGGGTTCCTCGGGTTCGATTTCCGGGTCATCATCTTCGATAACGAGTTCAAAAAGTTGCGAGATGCGATTGAGGTCTTTTAAATCGACTGTGAGGCGATCAGGGGCATAACCCAACTCGGTTAATGTCTTACAAAACGCCGCGGAGATTCTCTTTTGCAGGGGCTTATCTTGGTCGATGACAAGAACCCTGGGTCTCTCGCCTGCTTCCGTTAATCGCGGGAGCGCTTTAATGCCAAGTTCGGCAACGTAATTCGCATCTGTTTCCAAGGATAGGCTTGTCATTAAAAGGCCTCTTGGGAAAAGACGTGGTTCATGGCGAACGTATTCGGGAGCAACGTCTTTCGCGAGGACAAGACCAGGAATCTTTAAATCGACAGAAATCGATCCCCCTTGCATGGCGGCAAGTTCTCCCTCACTTAAATTGTCGGGATTTGTGGGGGCGTTTTCATCTTGTTGTGCCTGTGTTGCTTCATTGAGTTCGCGCGCGGCATCGTCTGCAATTTTGCGAGCCTCTTCTTTCATGCGAAGCTCTTGGATTTCTTCTTCCGTGAGGGGCACTTCTTTATCGAGATCGATCTGATTGAGAGTGACAACAGGTAGTGGGAGATAATCCATCTGTGCAATCTGCTCGATTGCGTCGCGATCTAACGGTCCAATAGCGGCTAGGGCGCCTGCGGCGGCGGCACTTTTCAGTTGCTTAGCGACGCTATCGTCGGAACCTGGACGAATCAGAAGAATTTCAGCGGGAACGGCTGCGGCATAATTCGCGGCAAGCGCTCCATCAAGAGCGTATTGTGTGGCTGCATCAAAGCGCGATTTCTTCCGAGGAAGAATGAAAGCCAATTTAACGGGTTGAGCTGTAGCTGTTATTTCGGCTTTAACGGAGCCTGTGGGTGCAATCTCTTGAGTGGCTGCTTTAGGATCGGTCTGCGCTAAGGCGACCGAACAGGCTGCGGCCAATACGGTAGAGACAAAACGGACGAACAAAGGGTGTTTCACAATGCAATCCGAAAAAACGGGTAATTTTGACGACAATCCACTCATGCAAGCGGCATTGCTTGGCGAGCAGACTTTTCCGAGCGCAACGCTCTACATTGTAGGCCTTCCGATTGGCAACGCCGCAGACATCACGCTGCGAGCGCTCTGGGTGCTCGCAGTCTGCGATACGATTGCCTGTGAGGATACCCGAGAAACAAGAAAATTGCTTGACCGTTATGCAATTTCTACGCCCTGTGTCGCAGTTCACGAACACAATGAATGCTCAGCGGCCGTAAAACTCATTGAAAGGCTCAAAGCCGGAGAGCGCATCGCTCTTGTGACCGATGCCGGAACTCCTGCAGTCAGTGACCCAGGCGCAAGAGTTGTTGAGGCCGTGAGAAAAGCGGGCTTACGCGTCGTTCCTGTCCCTGGGGCCTCAGCTCTCGTTAGCGCGATGAGCGCCGCGGGTCTTAAGGCGTATCGCTTTACGTTTGCGGGCTTTGTTGAGCCGACAGGAAAGTTAAGAAAAGAGGCCGTGCGTCGCCTTTCAGAAAGAAAGGAAGCTTT
>CAVCTI010000127.1:0-7415 GCA_963604755.1 Duodenibacillus sp.
CGACATCCTGCTCCCAAAGCAGGCGCGCTACCAGACTGCGCTACACCCCGCAAGAGGGGTGGATTATAGCAAAGGAAACTGAGTACGCAAGAGCGATTTCACCCGAAAAAATTGCTCGTGAAGCGAGGAAAGAAACAAAAGTGAGTTTTTGATGGAAAAGACCGTAGCATTGAAATCCGTTAAGGGGCTTCTTGAGAATCTACCAAGAGGGTGGGAAGCGCCCATTGAGGCTTTTTTCCAAAGTAAGGTAGGAGAAACTCTCCTAAAAGCCATTGCCCATCGCCTCGAAGAAGGCGCAACGATTTTCCCGTCTGACCCCTTTTACGGCCTGCGTCTTTTACAACCCAAGGATGTGCGTGTTGTGATTCTCGGTCAAGATCCTTATCACGAAAAAGGAGAGGCAACGGGTTTGGCGTTTTCAGTTCCCGCAAATCGCACGAAATTGCCCCCGAGTTTAAAAAACATCTTTAAAGAGATTTCTCGCGAGAGCGAGAGAAACGTAAGAACGAGTGGCGACTTATCGGACTGGGCCAAAGCTGGCGTCTTGCTTCTTAACACGGTTCTTACGGTCGAAGAGGGAAAAGCTGCGAGCCACGCCAAGCTTGGCTGGGAAACTCTCACAGACGCTCTTTTGACGCATTGCCTTACTGAGCAAAAGGAAAGCCCCACAGTCTTTCTTCTTTGGGGTGCGAAAGCCCAAGAAAAAGAAGAATTAATTAACGAGTACGCTAGAGGTCCCATTTTGATTTTGAAAGCTAATCACCCCTCGCCCTTATCAGCGCTTCGCCCCCCAATTCCCTTTATTGGCTGTGGCCACTTTGAAAAAGCCAACGCTTTTTTAGCCGAAAACGGGGTGCTGGCTATCGCTTGGGGCGGACCTGAAGAAGGTCTTAAACTCTGAGAATTTCAAGGATTTTTGAAGCAACAAGAAAAATCTTTTTAAATCGGCGCGTTTTAAGCGTGAAAACCCCTCAAAAATAGACGATAATGTGCCATCTAGTTGTTTTGGCTGTTAGAAACCCAAGACTTGGTGGTTTTTGACTCATAAGGAAGAGCGATGCCCTTGCAGATTATCAACGATCAACCCGAATTATTTAACGCAGTTATCAAAGTCATCGGTGTCGGTGGCGGCGGCGGAAACGCGGTCGAACACATGATTGACAATGAGGCCCGCGGCATTACCTTTATTGCCGCAAACACCGATCAACAGGCGTTGAATCGCTCTCGTGCCAACATCATTATTCCGCTCGGCAAAACTGGTTTAGGCGCAGGAGCCCGCCCTGAAGTGGGAGCGATGGCCGCGCAAGAAGCAAGCGACAAGATTCGCGAAGCGCTTGAAGGTACGAATCTCTTATTTATCACCGCGGGTATGGGTGGTGGCACAGGAACGGGGGCCGCTCCCGTGATTGCCGATATCGCTAAGCAACTCGGCATTTTGACGATTGCTGTCGTCACGAAGCCCTTTGGCTTTGAAGGCATTCGTCGTATGCGTCAAGCGCAAGCGGGTATCGAAAACCTCAAAGATAAGGTCGATAGCATAATTGTCATCCTTAACGATAAGCTTGAAGAAGAAGTGGGCGAAGATGCCACAATGCTCGATTGCTTTGCCGCAGCCGACGATGTTCTTTACAAGGCTTGTAATGGCATTGCAGAGATTATTCACACGCCAGGCCTTATTAATGTTGACTTTCAAGACTTAAGGACTGTGATGGGCGCAAGAGGTACGGCAATGATGGGTACCGCGACCGCTTCTGGCGCGAACCGCGCATTAGAAGCGGCGGAAAAAGCTATTACCTGCCCCTTGCTTGAAGGCGCGAACTTACAAGGTGCACGGGGCCTTTTGGTCTATGTGACAGCGTCGGCTCGCACGATGAAGCAAAGCGAAGTGCGCGAAGTCATGTCGATTATGAAGAACTTCGTCAGTAAAGACGCCTACCAAATTATTGGTACCGCTTTTGATGACGATATGGGTGAAGAGCTTCGCGTTACGGTTGTTGCCACAGGCTTGGATTCTCCTGAACCCACACAAGAAATTGATGCGATGCCCAATCTTTTTCGAAAGAGCGTCCAAGAAGAAGTAAAGGCTACAGCGCCTGCTGATTTTGCTTTGCGTAAGGAGGCTACTCATGCCGAGGCGACTCAAGAGGCTCCTGTGGCTCCCGCTGAACCTGTAGCGGCTCCTGTGGAGCCAAAGCCAGCCGTTGAGCCACAGCAAACGACATCTTTCTGGAAGACATCGACGTTTGGTGGTCCCAAGAGTTTTGAGGTGCCGACCTTCTTACGCAATAACGGAGATAAGTAGTTTCAGAATGAAGCAAAAGACGCTAAAAAATACCTCTGAAGTACGAGGCATCGGGCTACATTCGGGTAAAGAAATCCGGATGCGGCTTCTCCCCGCGCCTATTAATTCTGGGATTCAGTTTTGTCGGACGGATTTAAATCCTGCGGTTCTTATCCCAGCTGAAGTCACACGCGTTAACGATACGCGACTTGCTACGGCCCTATTTGAAGGAAAGACTTACGTTTCCACTGTCGAACACTTAATGAGCGCTCTGTGTGGGCTTGGCGTTGATAATGCCTTAGTTGAAGTCGATGCTCCTGAAACGCCGATATTGGATGGATCGGCTTTAGGTTACGTCGAATTAATCGAAAAAGCAGGGATTGTCGAGCAAGACGCAGAGCGTCGCTATGTGCGCGTAAAGAAAACCGTTGAAGTTCGCGATAACGATAAGTTTGCCAAGCTCGAACCCGCAGAATTTTTTGAAGCGACCTTTACGATTGCTTTCGGGCACCCCGTGATTGACAAAACGATTCAAGAGGCGACATTTCATGCTGCCACTGATGACTTCGTAAAGACTGTTGCCTACGCAAGAACGTTCTGCCTGGCGCGTGATGTTGAAAAGATGAGGTCGGTGGGTCTTGCTCTTGGTGGCTCTTTAGAAAACGCCATCGTCATTGAAGATAGCCGCATCATGAATCCTGAAGGGCTTCGCAGGGAAGATGAATTCGCCAAGCATAAACTCATGGATTCAATCGGCGACCTTTACGTCTTAGGTCATCCACTTAAAGCCAAGTACAGTGCCTATAAATCTGGCCACGGCTTAAATAACCAACTCTTACGTAAGCTCTTAAGCGAGAAAGACGCTTGGGAATTTGTCTCCTAAATTGATTGCGAGTCTAACGTCCTATCGCGTTAGACTCAAAAATCAAAATCCCTTAGTTTTCATCCGCAACCACGACAAGTTGCACGGATTTTCTTCCCATGTAGTGATTGATCTCGGGCTTATAGGCCAATCGCACATGAGTCGAAAGCGCCGTGCTATGCCTAAAGTAGATTGCATCAAAGCGCTTGCCATCGAGTTCAAGCCAAAGTTTTAAGTGTCCGCCTTTAAGCACTCGTTGACTGAGGACCGTGAAGTCATTGGCAAAAAGAGGCTCATCAAAACCCTGTCCCCAAAGCCTACGGTTTATCGCATCGATTAAAACAAAGTTAATGTCTTCGCTTTTTAAAGCACCATCGACTGCGATATTGTTTTCAAGCGTCTTTTCTGTCGTAAGTTCGCTTACAGCTTTCTCAAAAAGACTTGTAAAGCGCTCAAGATTCTCTTTATGGATCGTGAGGCCCGCAGCCATTGCGTGGCCTCCAAATCGCACCATAAGGCCTGGAGCCGCTTTCTCTACGGCTTCTAACGCTTCCTTTAGGTGAAGCCCCTCTACAGAGCGCCCAGAGCCCTTTAGAACGCCTTCTTCGTCAAGCGCGAAGGCAAGCACGGGGCGGTGAATCTTTTCTTTTACGCGACTAGCGACAAGCCCCACGACCCCCTGATGCCAAGATTCATGAAAAAGGACAAGACTTGCGCGATGTTCGGTATCGATACTTTTAAGAAGAGAAAAGGCTTTTTCTTGCATCATCTCTTCTAGCTCGCGTCGTTCGCTATTTAAGCGGTCGAGCTCTTTGGCATAACCTAGAGCCTCTTCTTCGTTATCGGTGAGGAGACAGTCAATCCCAATACTCATTTCTGTTAAGCGCCCTGCCGCATTAATGCGAGGTGCTATCGAAAAGGCAAAGTCGTGCGCACGAGCTTTTCTGGGGTCTTTGGAACTTACGTCAAAAAGCGCGCGAATCCCAGCACACCCCTTACCTTGACGCACGCGAGCAAGGCCTTGAGAAACCAGAATACGATTATTTTTATCGAGGCTTACAACATCGGCAACGGTTCCTAAGGCAACTAGGTCACTTAGCGAATCGAGCCGCGGTTGTGTTTCTTTTGTAAAGACACCACGGCGCCGCAACTCAGAGCGTAGCGCTAAAAGGAGGTAATACATCACACCGCACCCAGCGAGCGCTTTACTCGGGAAAGGGTTCTCGGCTAGGTTGGGATTGACGATAGCGCTTGCATTAGGAAGTGCATCGCCGGCTAAATGGTGATCTGTGATGATCACATCAAGCCCTAGGCTTCTTGCGTGAGCGACGCCATCGAGACTCACGATGCCGTTATCGACAGTCAAAATTAAATCGGGTTTATGCGCTTCTTTTAGCGCAAGATCGACAATTTCTGAAGAGAGCCCATAGCCATATTTAAAGCGGTCGGGAACAAGGTAATCGGCTGAGATTCCCATTGCCGTGAGGCCCCGAATAGCGATGGCGCAGGCGGTTGCACCATCGCAGTCGTAGTCAGCGACAATCTCAACGTGACCGTGCTTTTCTCGTAAGTTAGCCAAGATTTGCGCGGCTTTTTCGAGCCCCAAAAACTCTTTGGGATTTAATAGCGACTTCCAATCTTCGGACAGGTCTTCAACCGAAGTTATGCCTCGAGAAGCGAGAACGCGCGATAACGCTGGAAGAATCCCTGCGTCGCTAAGCGCCTTGGCAATGGCTACATTAAAAGGGCGCGTGATAAAACGAGTTTTCATTGAGCATCACTTTCGTCGTTAAGCACGTTAACGACATCAACTTCTTTACTACGAGTAAAACGCGCCAAAAGCGATTTTGGATTTGTGAGCTTTACTGTAAATGTCTTTGTCATCCGCTTTCCGCAGGCTACGATAAGAGCCTCATCGCAACCGCGTTTACGGGCGTCTTCTTTTAAAAGTGTAAGGCCATCGGTAAGAGCCGTAAGAGCGGTTTCCCAAGCCTCTGTGTTTGGAGCAATCTCTGGGTTTTTTAGTTGTGATAACACAGCGATTACGGCGCCATTGGGGGCATCCTTGGGCCATGAGCTAGCTCCTGTGGCTTTACCCATACGTTGAGAAAGGATCCCTGAGGCATCAGCCCATCCGAGAATGGCGTCATCATCGGCTAAGACGCTCCGAATTTGTGTTGGGGGATAAAAGTCAATGAGTTTTCCGCCCCCGTCAATCCAAAGGGTATCGGCCCCATCGATTGCAAGAGCTTTAAGTCGCGTATTGAGATCAGTTAAAACGCTCCAGGCCGCTTTTGAAGCGCCTTCTTTAAGAGAAGAAAGGTCGGCTTCTGAAATGCTTTTCCCGATGAGTGTTTCTGCTTCGCGAGCTGTGACGCTCCACGGGGTTTTTCGGGTAAGGTAAAGCGAAGCGTCCCAACGTTGCAACACGAAGCCAGCTTCGGATAACGGCGCACGCAAAGCGAAAGAAATCTTTTCAATCGCGTCCTCTGTAGGAGTAAAGAAACCGCAAACAGCGTCGTTATTTAGGCTCAATATATTTAAGCGCCAGATTTCTCCAGCAAGTCGTGGCCCCCCAAGCATTAGCCAGCGGTAGGGCGCAGTGGCAAACGTTTCTTTACTGCGAGTTAAAACCTTCCAGCACCACGCAAGATCAACGGAACCGCTGTGGTGCACTTCGCAAAGTGTTTGGCAAATAGGTTCTTCTGCGCCCTTTAAAAGGGTCTTTAAAGACGTAAGCGATTTCTCTGACTCCGAGCGCAATAAGTCTTTAGTCGGATACAAGAGATTGGGAATAATGAAATAGGCCTGCGTCATAGTGTGATATCGAATCCTGAACTAGAGATTATGGCGATTTATTTGATCTCTGGCTAGTCTTAAAAAGAGTCAAAATTTGAACAGAAAATGTGTAAAATATTCACTTGATATTAAAGTATTAGCTACTTTTTCTGATGAAGAACGATTTCGAAACTTTGGCAGCTCTATCAAACATTCCTGTGAGTAAGGCAACGCTTGCGTCTCTTTTCCCTGAAATTAAGGCAGAGAATCACAAGGTGACGTATCTTGAGCAAACCGGAAAGGTGATTCGCCTTAAGAAGGGTCTATATGTTGTCAGTCCCAAGGTAAGTAAGGTTCTCCTTTCTTTGGGAGTCATAGCCAATCATCTTTACTCGCCTTCGTACGTTTCGATGCATTGGGCTTTGAGGTTTTATGGCCTTATTCCTGAGGCGGTTTATCTTGTTAGCTCGATGACAACAAAGCACGCGCGCAGTTTTGATACACCCGTTGGTCGCTTTGATTACATCTTCATGAATCAAGAGGCCTTTCCCATCGGAGTCGTGCCTGCGAGTGAAGGAACAAATCAATTTTTGATTGCAACGCCCGAAAAAGCGCTTTGCGATTTGATCGCGAATTCTCTTAAGGTCAACCTTCGCTATTTGAAGGAAGTCGAAGGTTTCCTTTCCGAAGATCTCCGAATGGAGATGGACGAATTCCTCAAGATGGACGTTTCTATTTTTAAGCAGTATGCCGCTGTCGGTAAGAAGGCTTCTTCAATTCAGACACTTGTGAGGTATCTCGAGAAATATGCCTAACGGTATTTATCAGGCGATGCTCTCGGCCTATGACCTAACAAGTGCTGAGCAAAGGCACAATGCCGCAACCGAGGTCAATCAAAAAATTATTCTCACAGGGCTCTATCACGGCAGGTTTTTCGATAAAGCTGCTTTTCACGGAGATGCGTGTTTGCGCATCATTTTCGGCTTGCCACGCTTTACTAGTGGCCTTCAATTTTCACTTTCAAAGCCAGAAGAAGGCTTCTCTTTTTCCGATTACAGCCAATCCATCGTGAATGAATTTTTACTCGTAGGGCAAAAAGTAGAAATTAGAGGGAGAAAAAAGCTCATCAACGAAGAGTCTACTTTCTTAATGGAGGGCGTCACCACATACGATGTTCTTCTCGGAGGAAAAGACCCTTGCAAAATAACAGTTGAGATGGTTACACGGCCAAAGCAAAAGACTGCAACGGAGCCCAAGCTTTTGCGTGCGCTTATTCCGCTATATGTGAGGTGTTTCACGTTGCCGTGCCTATTTGCTGAGAAAATGTATGCTTTGGTTTATCGTTCGCAAAAAGGGCGAGACTGGTGTCAACTACCCCTCTCTAAAGAGAGAGGCTTGTGAAAGCAAGCCTGGTTGACTAGCCCAAGTGAGGTGAATAACTGAACTACGTTGGTTAGGAATGTATAGGCACCGTGGGATGTAAATCCTAGTTCC
>CAVCTI010000128.1:0-2197 GCA_963604755.1 Duodenibacillus sp.
ACTAGTGTTTGAGCCACTATCCATCCCCACGCTTACACATGGGGAATTCCGTGGCAGACGTTAAAAGTGTGTGGAAAGCCCTGGCAATTAAAACCAAAGCCGCACACGGATTATCCTTTAAAGCTTCGTGTAGATAGCTGTAAGCTTTCGGATTATCACGGTAAAAATTTCCCGTGCCAAAGTACTTGTCATTTAGACCGATTACAGCAAACACAGGTTTTTTTCTTACCGAAAACATAGTTTGGAACCCCAACAAAAAAAATTTAGCTCGCAGAAGCAAGAGAAAATAATCTTCCCTATCTCTACTAGGGCTTCTCTATCGACGATAAAGCGCCTCACACCAACGCCTTTCGCTTATTTCGACAACAACACAGTTTTCGTTATTCCACGCCGTGCTCTTTTTTTATCTAAACCTTTCTAAAAAAACTCAGGCACTTTTTATTTGCTTATGGCTCAGGAAAAACCTTCCCACACATCAAAAAGTACGCCATGCATTTTGCCATAAGGGCTTCGCGCCCATAATACGGAAAAGTCCTTATGTTGTATGCACTAAAGAAAGAAGCCCTCGCAAAAGAAAACCTGCCTCTGCGCTCCTCTCTTTTTAGGCGAGACAAAATCAGTCAGTGTAGTATGCGTACACTCTGATATGGAATTCGTTTCTAACGGATCAAAGATGAAAGTTCTTGGTATTGAAAGTTCGTGTGATGAAACAGGTGTCGCTTTAATCGATAGCGAAAAAGGCGTTCTTGCTCACGCTATTCACACTCAGATTGACATGCATCGCGCTTACGGGGGAGTCGTCCCAGAGCTTGCAAGCCGCGACCATATTCGTCGTGCCGTTGTCCTTGTCGATCAAGTATTAGATAAAGCACACGTTGCAAAAGAAGAACTTGATGCCGTTGCGGTAACCGAAGGCCCTGGACTCGCTGGAGCACTTTTGGTTGGCATTTCTGTTGCGCACGCCATCGGCTTCGCACTCAAAGTTCCTGTAATCGGTGTCCACCACCTTGAAGGGCACTTACTGTCAGCGAGACTAGCTGACCCCAAACCCGAATTTCCCTTTATTGCGCTTTTGGTTTCTGGTGGCCACACCCAATTTATGCGCGTGGATTCTTTTGGAAAATACACTCTTTTAGGCGAAACACTTGATGATGCAGCCGGAGAAGCGTTTGATAAGACGGCGCAACTTTTAGGGGAATGTTATCCAGGGGGACCCGCTGTATCGCGCTTAGCGGATATGGGAAAACCAGGTGCCATTCTGTTTCCACGCCCCATGCTTCATAGCGCAACACTTGATATGAGTTTTTCAGGATTGAAGACTGCGGTGCTCACAGCTGTCACAAAGGCAGAAAACCCAGAAGATTCTGCGTTTCGATGCGATGTTGCGCGTGGTTTTATGGATGCTGTGGTTGAAGTGCTTGTCAGTAAAGCAATGAAAGCGATTAAGATAACTGGCATTAAAAGGCTTGTTGTCGCAGGCGGCGTGTCTGCGAATAAGCAACTTCGAGAGGGACTCATCGCTGCTGCCAAAAAAAGAGGCGCTGAAGTTTTCTTTCCGCCACTAAATCTATGTACCGACAATGGCGCCATGATCGCCATCGCTGGATTAGAGCGGCTTAAAAATATGAACGAAGCGCAGCGGCATGCCGCTACGCTTCGTTATGGATTTACTGCCAAACCACGTTGGCCACTCATTTACGCTGCTGACCCTGATACCCAGTAACGAGTATCCGACCCTGCGCATCCGCAATTGAATTTACACGCACGGTGTCGCACCTCAAGGCGCACTTGGCCCTTTTGAGCCAAGCGCTCCCCCATCATCGCGACAACCTCTTCATTGGTGTGCAATTCACGAGCCAAATCGGGTTCACTTACAGCGCCCTTTTCTTTAATTAGACGGGCCATATCCAAAATAGATCCCATAAGTGACACTCTCCCTTTTAAGCGTGGTGAATCTCGATCACTTTCGGTGCCTTCGCACGCATCGATTGAACGACTCGACGCATGACAAGAAGCACGGCAGCCAAAGAAGCCAAGCAAAGGACAATCGCAAAGGTCGCACCCGTCGGATCGGCGCCAAAGGTTCCCACCTTATAGAAGATTGTTGCGGCAGAATAACCCAAGAGCGTTGTCCAACCGGCAACAAAGAGTGTCCACGCTGTTCCCACTTCATTCCAGATTGCGGCCATCGCAGCTG
>CAVCTI010000129.1:0-2294 GCA_963604755.1 Duodenibacillus sp.
GGAAATACACGTCGAAGAATTGCTGGGCAATCGTACGATTTGGCACCACAAGATTCTTGCTTGCTGGTGCGAATGTGAGGTAACCCATATACAGTAATGCAGAAAGAACCTTTTCTTTATCGAAGTTTGAACTTGCCTGAAGATTTAATACTTCAGGAGCGCCACTAAATTCGATGGGCTCTTTTCGGATTGCGCGTTTAACAATATCTTCAACAACCTCAGGTTCGCCTAGACTTAGGATACCGTGGATTTTCGAGAGGTCTGTTGAAACAGAGGGATCTATTAGTTGAACAGGTTCCTCATTCCATAAACGAATGTGGTTAAGATAATAAAGGCACATTGATGAATTAAAGAGCGATACCGTTGCCTTAGGACTAAAACGGTATCCGTTATAAAGCTCTTTCATACGCATAACAATTTCATCAACGCTTTTCCCATAGAGCTTGACATCGATTAGTTCAGTAATGAGCCTTCTAAGTTCCTCCTCCGTAAAGCCAAACATCGCTGTAAACCTCGGATCAATAGAAAGATTCGAAGCGATAGAAAAGCCCGAAGTCATCGAATCCAAAGAAATCGACGTAACACCAGTGATAAAAATGCGAGAAATTGTGCTGTCTTTTCCGAGAGATTTCAGCGTTGCGTAGAAATCCTTGACAAAATCTTCTCCCGAGGTAATTCTCTTAAATGACTCAATATCCTTGGAAAGAATCTCATTGGTAAATTGGTCATATTCATCAACAATGACAAATATCTTGCCTTGAATCTCATCTCGAACCGATGAACAGAACTCCGTTAAGAGAGCCGAGGCCCCTGATTGCGCTACTGCAAGAATCTGTTTTTGATTCTTATGAGGATACCGGCGAAAAAAATTGCGAACACCTTTAAGTACACGCAACGCAAAACCTTTAGCTAAATCCTCCTCCGAGCCAAATCCTGAGAAATCAAAATTAAGAACGTAGAACTGATTGGCAAGCGGTGTCTTATGTTTACCGATATAGGTATCAGCAAAATTTACTTCAAAATCTTTTGCGGCAGACTTGTCATAGTACGCTTGAAGGATTTGGGTAAATAGCGACTTACCAAAACGTCTTGGGCGTACGATAAAAGGAAATCGCGTCCCAGCCTTTTCAAGCGCATCAATAAACTGAGTCTTATCGACATAGGCAAAATTTTCCTGTTGAATGACAGAGAAATCTGTCTCTCCATACGGAATCTGCTTTAATTTTAAATCAGTCATAGTCCACCTTTTTGCTTCGTTTCTTTGATGCTATGTCTATGCCAACTTTCCTTTTTTTCCTCGTTACCTATCTGTTACTTTATATCAGATTTTTTAAATAATACAAGGAATAAGCACTAAATCTTTCAAATACCAAAAGGATGCAATCTAGTAAGAACTCTCAACCTCTACAAAGAGTCCCCCCAAAAAAACCAAAATAGTCATCTAGATACTGCTTAAAACTCCCTTACTTCTTCTTTTCAAGCACAGCACCGAAGAAGGCATCCGTTCCATGCGTATGCGGGAGCGTCACAAAGTAGTTTCCGAACCGCTCTTTTTGCCAAGTCGGTAACTCAATTTCCTGCTTTTGAAGAAGATCCGTGGCATTGAGCAATTCAAATTCTGGGTGCTTAGCTAAGAAGGCTTCAACCACATCCATGTTTTCTTCTTTTAAAAGTGAACAGGTCGCGTAAACCAAACGGCCACCGGCTTTTACGAGTTTCGACGCTTCTTCAAGAATCGACTTTTGCAATTCATTAATGCGCTCGAGTTCTTTCGTATTTAAACGCCAACGTAAATCCGGATTTCGTCTTAAGGTTCCCGTTCCTGAGCACGGGGCGTCAACCAAAATGCGATCGAATTTCCCGCGAAGGCGCTTGACGCGAAGATCTTTTTCATTGCGAATGGCCATCGGGTGAACATTAGAGAGCCCCGCTCTTCTCATGCGAGGTGTAAGACCCGCAAGGCGCTTTTCATTCACATCAAAGGCATACAAGCGCCCTGTAGAGCGCATCATCGCGCCAATAGCTAAGGTCTTGCCGCCAGCGCCAGCACAAAAGTCGCAGACCATCTCAGAGCGCTTCGCACCAAGCAATCGAGAAAGCAATTGGCTACCTTCATCTTGCACATCGATGCGCCCTTCTTGATACATCGGCCAACGAATAAGCCCGGGTTTATCCACTAACCGAATACCGTCAGGAGAAAAGGGAGTCACATCGGCTTTAACGCCATGTTCATCGAGTTCAGCTAAAACAGCCTTTCTCTCAGCCTTTAAGCGATTGACACGAAGGTCAAGAGG
>CAVCTI010000130.1:0-2537 GCA_963604755.1 Duodenibacillus sp.
TGAGAAAGACGTACCAGAAGACGTTTTAGCAAAACAAACGTCTCTTAGATATTTCTATAAGGAAATGAAGCCAGGCGATGTCGTCATTTCTTGTTTTAGTGAAAAGGAGACCGATGCGATTGGCATTGTCGATGGGGCTCCAATGTGGCTTGATAACTTCCCTGACTATTCACGAAGTCGAAATGTCCGTTGGCTATGGAGTGGTGACCCCATCGATATTTCTAGTCTCTTGAAAACAAAGATGACACTTGGAACAATCTACTCCTTGAATTCTCGCATCTCTTTAGAAAACGTTCGAGACCTCCTTCGTCAAAAAACAATTGATCAATCTGCGAGCAAACTAAAAGAAAGTGATAACAATGAGACGCCTTATGTGCTCGTGATTGACGAAATCAATCGCGGAAACATCGCAAAGATTTTCGGCGAACTAATTACGCTTTTGGAAGTCGACAAACGAGAAGGCGCACCTTCCGAGCAAGTCGTGACACTACCTTATTCTCAAGAACAGTTTGCTGTTCCTTCTAATCTTTACATCATCGGAACGATGAACACCGCAGATCGCAGCATCAGTAGTGTCGACTATGCATTAAGACGCCGTTTTGCTTTCTACTCAATGAAGGCAAAAGCGCTTAGCGAGAATTTCCGCACCGAACTCTTTAATGCGGTTAAGGAAATCTTTTTCCAGATGAGTACAGATGGTACAGAAACACCGAACCGCAATTATCTTTGCGCAGAATTCCGCCCCGAAGATGTTATGCCTGGACAAAGTTACTTCATTGCAAAAGACGATAAAGAAGCCGAAGTCCGTCTTCGCTATGAACTAATTCCGCTCCTTGAAGAGTACTTAAAAGATGGGGTTTTAAAACCTGAAGCACGCGAATTAATTGAAAATCTCAAGGCCTAACTTTCATGACTCCGAAAGTCATTGCCATTCGTGAGCAAGAGGAAAATCAGCGCATCGTTTTGCCGAACGATTTCCTAAGCTACGCCACAGAAGACGGTACGAGAGTTGTTATTTCACGAGACGAAAGTTCCCCAAAGATTCTCGAAGCGCAAATCGTCGGAGAGGCAGGGAATCCTATTCTTTACTGCACAACGTCATACTTTATTGGCCTAAGTTGGGTTATTCCTGAAAAACTCGCTGTCTTTATCCAACCGAAAATGGATACGGGTGCTGTTGGGCATCAGGACTCTGTCGAAATCGACTACCTAGCTATGATTAAAGAAGCCCTGACCAATGACAATCTTCGCATTGAAGACTTAGCGGGGCTTCAGGAAATCAAATCAGAAGAAAAGCCTATTCCTATTAAACACGAAGATTCTGGACTCGTTATCTTCGTGATCTTGCAGTTCTTAACCCTTATCGACAAGATTCGCCGACGTGGACTACGCCGAAGTTTTTACAACACTCAAGAGACTTTCCATTATGCGATGAAAGGGCGCATTCTTCTCTCGAAGTCGCTTCGCGACGCTCGCACTGCCTCTGCTACGGACCATCTTACGTGTTCAGTTCAGCAGTTTGATGTTGACACTCCTGAAAACCAATATCTAAAACGTGCGCTAAGAAAAACACTCGCCATACTGCAAAAACCTGCTTACCAATCCGAAACTTTACTTATTGAGAAAGCGAGATTGGGGCTTCGCGCTTTTGAAACTGTTCGCGACGTTTACAACGCTCCTGCTATACGTCTTAAAAAAATTAATCCTCTCTTTCGTGATTATGTTGAGGCCTTAAGGCTTGCAGAGAAAATCATTTCGATGGACTCGTTAGGTTTTCAAAACACAGAAGGGGTAACGCACTTAGCACCCTACTGGATAGATATGTCGAAACTTTTCGAGCTCTATGTTTTGCAGAGACTCAGGGAAGCTATCGGAATAAATGGCACAGTCGAATATCAACTCTCTGCACACTATCAGGTGCTCGACTACCTTTGCTGTGCGCCAGAGTGTTCCACGAATCTTCAGTTCTTCATCGCAGATGCCAAATACAAAAAATACGATGAGCGCTCACTTGAAAAGGAAGACTTACGGCAAGTAGCAGGCTACGCTAGGCTCGAGCGTGTTATCGAAACACTTGAGAACTGGGGACGGGCAAAGGCTGATGCCGACAGAGTGATTCCCTGTTTAGTCCTCTACCCTATCGCCGATAAAAACATAACGTTAGTTGAAAACTTTTCCTTAGAAAGGGTTACACCCATCAAGGGCTGGAAAGAGATTTATAAGATTAGTGTCCCTCTCCCCTGTAAAGCAAACTCTCCCCGATTCTGATTAGAGTTTACGTAACAATCTCGTTAAGGTACTTCGTCCCAAAGAGCTTGCTAAATCGCTTTTCCGCGCGTGTCTCAAGCTTATCGAGCTCCTTGGCAAACCACGTCGTAAAAAGACGGATGTGGCGGATTTGCAAATCGTCGGGTTTACAGACAAGAAAGTTTCCAATACAAGGTCGATGCCATCCGTTCATGATTGGCACTAAAGTACCTGCTTCGTATCTGTCCCAAGACCGTAATAAATCGGCAGAGACGTCAAGTTGACGCCTC
>CAVCTI010000131.1:0-2239 GCA_963604755.1 Duodenibacillus sp.
ACCTCGATATGAGGCTCTTTACGGAAAAGATGAAGCATGAGTAGTGGGAACGTCGCATTTGGCTCCAAGTGGAGCTCGTTGGTTTTGGTTTGTGCTTTCTTGGTCTTTCTCCCTGAGACAAGTTATGCCTATTTAGATCCCGGTTCTGGAAATGCCCTTGTTTATTTAATTGTTTCCTTAGCAGGAGCCGCTCTTTACTTTGTTAAGAGCGGCTATTACCGGATTCTTAAGTTCTTTCACGCGGAGAATCGTGGCAGTATCGAAGAAAAGGAACTTCCCAAAATTGCACTCTTTTCTGAAGGAAGACCTTACTGGCCAATGTTTAAGCCTTTAGTCAATGAGCTGTTAAAGAGAAAGATTCCCTTTCAATACTATTCTCAGGACGTTCAAGACCCTGGATTAACCATTGATGATCCCTTGATGCATTCGAGTTTCTTAGGCTTTGGCTCAGTGGCGTATCCACGGCTATCAGCAGTTAAGGCAAAGCTCTTAATTGTCACAACACCAAACATTGGAACGCCAGGGTACCCTGTTCCAAGACCCAAAGACGTTGAAAAGCTCATTTACGTTCAGCACGGCGTTGGTGACGCGACATATCTGAAAAAGGGCGCATTGGACCACTATGACGTTGATATGGAACCAGGGGCTTGGTGCGAGAAAGCCACAAGAGAACTCGAAAAGAAAAGAGCGCTTAAGCCTAAAGAGTTTTATCCCATGGGAGTCCTTTACCTTGATGGGATGATTCGTGAGTGTCAAGAAAAAGACTCAGAAGAATACCGAGAGAAAAGAAAGCACACCGTTCTTGTTGCACCGAGCTGGGGAGTTAAATCGTGCTTACATGTGCACGGGGTAGACTTTATTGAAGACCTTCTTAACGCGGGGTTTGAAGTCATTCTTAGACCCCATCCGCAATCCTTTAAATTTGAAAACGAATTCATCATTTCCATTCTTGAGCGCTATAAAGATCGTATTGCTGTTGATTGCACAAGTGACTCGGTACCAAGTATGTTAAGTGCGGGAATCCTTGTTTCAGACGCCTCAGGCATTCGCATGGATTTTGCCCTAACGCAAAATCGACCTGTAATCACGCTTCTTGTTCCAAAGACGGATTTAACAAGCTTCGAAGCCGATGCCCTTGGACGGTGTTACGACGAAGAAATTGCGCCAAAGATTGGTGTTGTCCTCCAACCTGGAGAAGTAAAGAAACTCACCGATTGCGTAAGAGAACTTATGGGAGACGAAACGAAAGCCAAAGAGATTCAAATGCTCTTTGAAGGGCTTGTCGTAAATCAAGGGCATTGCGCGAGTGCTGTTGTCGATTGGGTCGAGAAAGAACTCGAACTCAAAGGGAAGAAGGGGGAATAACACATGGAGTGGTTGTCTTTTTTGGTTGTTAGCCCTTTAGAGCTTCTTTATCGTGGACTATTTGAAGTCGTTCAGATCTTCGTTAAAAACCTGGGCTTCGCTCTTATTGCCTTGTCGTTTGTGACCGTGACGCTCATGATTCCTTTGGAGCGTTGTGTTAAGTCGGTTGTCGCAAGAGAAAAACTCATTGAGAAAGTTCTAGAGCCTCAAATTAAGGCAATCAAGGGAAAGTACCACGGCGCAGAACAAAACGAAGCCTTAAGGCGTCTTTATAAGCGTTATCGCTACAACCCAATCCTCTCAGTGAGATCGGCTTTCGGGGTTCTTATCCAATTGCCATTTCTGATGGGTGCTTACTGGATGCTCTCAGACTATGAAGCACTAAAGGGTGTTTCATTTGGTCTCATTCATGATTTAAGTTTGCCTGATGGCTTACTTTTTGGGGTAAACCTTCTTCCCCTTCTGATGACAGCAATTAATCTTGCGACGATTGTTGTCTCGCGCCTTGAAAAACGCGATGCGATTCAGGCGCTATTTATTGCAGTGCTTTTTCTCGTGTTGCTTTATACGGCGCCAAGCGCACTGCTTTTGTATTGGACGATGAACAATGTCTTGCACTTTGTTCGAGCTGGCCTTAAACATCTTCCTTTTAAAGGCGTTGCGCTCATCGCCATTTGTGAACACATCTTAGGTTTCGCAAGATGCTATGCGAGGCTTTTCGTCGCGTTCTTTTTGCTTGGCGTTTTCTTCTTTGCCAATATTAGGGCATTTCAGTTTTCCTACGCTGAAGCAAAGCCCCTCTTTTGGATTGCACTTTGTTGGGACGCCTTTTTGGTCGGGACTCTGTGGTTTTTCTTTAAGAATAAGCTTAGTG
>CAVCTI010000132.1:0-7656 GCA_963604755.1 Duodenibacillus sp.
CCATCGGAAAGCACACGGGGTTAAGTTTCTACACCTTAGGGCAACGCAAAGGGCTTGGCATTGGCGGCATGCAAGAGAGCACGGGAGAGCCCTGGTTTGTAGCAAAAAAAGACCTTGCAACAAACACACTTTGGGTCGTTCAAGGGCACGATCACCCGTGGCTTACAGCCGATGACCTAACGGCAACCGAGACAAGTTGGATTTCAGGCGCCGCTCCCACGCTTGAAACGGCAGTAACTGTTAAAACTCGTTATCGTGCGCCTGACGGGAGTTGTGTGATTTCTTCGATGGATACGAAAAAAAAGACAATGGCGCTTCATTTCCCCGCCCCTCAGTGGGCGCCGACCCCTGGGCAAAGCGCTGTACTTTATAGCGGCGATGTTTGCTTAGGTGGCGGCTTTATTGACGCCGTTAAACTTCGAGGCTAAACCTACTATTGGAAACGCACGTATGGCAGTAACGCTTTTTTCTGCAGCGCGATTTCTCACATCGGCGGCTAAGCTCTCGCAACTTCCGCCTGCGGGGCTTCCTGAAATTGCTTTCGCTGGGCGATCTAACGCGGGGAAATCCACAACGATTAATGTCTTAAGCAATAACGGGCACTTGGCGTTTGCGTCGAAAACGCCCGGGAGAACGCAACTTATTAATTTCTTTGGCTTAAGTTTCGGCGCCGATGACGCAGGCTTTCTCGTTGACCTCCCAGGTTACGGCTACTCGAAAGCGTCTCCAGAAACACGTGCAGGCTGGACAGAACTTGTTGCTGGCTACTTAAATGAGAGAGCCTCTCTTGTTGGTATCGTCATTGTGATGGACGCTAGACGCCCCTTTATGCCCGCTGATGAGTGGCTGATTGATTTCTTTACCGAGAAAGCGCACGTTAAGCAACTTTGGTTACTCAATAAATGCGATAAGTTAAATCGCTCAGAACGCGTCAAAGCCTTACGGGTTGCTGAGGCTCGAGCAAAAAGCCTCGGCAACAACATTACGGTGCAACTTTTTTCTGGATTAAAAAAGGAAGGGCGCGAAGCACTTTCTGAAACACTTTTAAATTGGATCGATCCCGATGGGCGCTTTCGTACGCCGCTCGAATCCAAAAAATAAGAGGATTTTTTATGCAAACACTGGGTCAATTTCCTCAGGTTCGCATGCGTCGCATGCGCCACGATGATTTTTCTCGTCGCTTAATGCGTGAAAACGTCATCACACCAAACGATTTAATTCTTCCGGTTTTCGTTAAAGAAGGCACCGCTGAACGCGAAGCCGTTCCCACAATGCCAGGGGTTTTCCGTCAGACGCCTGACGAACTCTTAAAAACCTGCGGGCAATGTGTCGAGCTCGGCATCCCGATGGTCGCCCTCTTTCCTGTGATCGATGCCTCTCTTAAAACGCCCGATGGCGTTGAAGCAGCCAATCCCGATGGTCTTATTCCGCGCGTAATCAAAATGATCAAGGCCAAGTACCCTGAACTCGGGGTGATGTGCGATGTGGCGCTTGACCCCTATACCACGCACGGACAAGATGGATTAATCGATGAAACAGGTTACATCCTAAATGACGAAACCGTTGCGATGCTCATTCGTCAAGCCTTAACGCAGGCCAAGGCGGGCGCAGACGTTGTCGCCCCGAGCGATATGATGGACGGACGCATCGGTGCCATTCGCGAAGCGCTTGAAAAAGAGGGGCTCATTCACACACGCATCATGGCGTATTCCGCGAAATACGCCTCAGCCTTTTACGGGCCATTTCGTGATGCCGTGGGTTCGAGCGCAAACCTTGGGAAATCCAACAAAAACGTCTATCAGCAAGACCCCGCCAACAGTAACGAAGCGCTCTGGGAAGTAGGACTTGATTTAGCCGAAGGCGCCGATATGGTGATGGTAAAACCAGGGCTCCCCTACCTTGATGTGATTCGTCGCGTAAAAGACGAATTTAAGGCTCCGACCTTTGCCTATCACGTCTCAGGCGAATATGCGATGCTCAAATGCGCCGCTGCCGCAGGATGTATCGATGAAAAGCGTATCACGATGGAATCGATGATTTGCTTTAAACGTGCGGGCGCTGACGGCATCCTGACGTATTGCGCAATCGATGTCGCGCGCTGGATTCGTGAGGGCTATAACTACTAAGCTTTAATCCGCAATTTGCATTTTGGGGCGCCTTGTGCGCCCCAAATTCGTTTTTAGTCTTTGCTAATTAATGCGTGAGCAAGTGGCTCAAACGGGGTCTTTACTAAACCAAAAAGAGCCTCAGCTTCGGATAACGGGGCTTTGACTGCGGCTTCAATTTGACTACTAGGAGCCTTCACATAAATCAGTAATTTCTCCACCCACGTGCGAACCGTATTAGGACTTTCCTCGTACCAATAAATAGGAGCGGAGTCGTCTAATTTGGCTAAGCGGCGCGCTTCCTTTTGCGCAGTTGCCATGCCGCCTAATTGGTCGACAAGTCCCAAGCGATGCGCTTGACGCCCTGTGTAGACGCGACCCTGAGCCAAAGGCTCAACGCGGGCAATTGGCATATGACGAGACTGCGAAACAAGCTTTAAGAAATCTTGATATGTGCGCTCAACAGTACGCGATAAGATTCTTTCGTAGCGAGAATCCAGAGGCAACGCTGCGCTTTTGGCTCTTGCCATCCACTCGGTATAAGCGCCTCCCACTCCCACAGAATATTTCTCAAGCACTTTTTCAAATGTCGGCATCATCCCAAAGACGCCAACAGAACCTGTGATTGTCATCGGATCGGCAACAATCGCATCGGCTGCGAGGCTTACCCAGTAGCCGCCACTTGCTGCCATATCTCCCATGCTAACAACAACGGGTTTACCGCTTTTACGCACGAGTTCAAGTTCACGGCGAATCATTTCGCTTGCGACAGCGCTCCCACCAGGACTATCGATACGAACAACGAGAGCGGCAACATTTTTGTCTTCGCGCGCGGCTTGAATTAGGTCACTTACCGTGCGAGCCCCAACCATACCAAGTGCACTCGCTCCATCACGGATATCGCCTTCGAGCGTTAAGACAGCAATACCTTTTCCTGTGCGATTCGTTTCTGGGTTACTCGCTAAGTAATCGAGATAATCCACGCGCCGCAAGGCGTCTTTCCCTTTCTTGCCACCCTGTCTTTCTAAAAGAATGTCACGCACGGCATCCGCATCACGCACACCATCGACAAGATTGGCGTTTAGAGCAACCTGACTCATATTGCCATCGGCGCGATTGACTTCGGCTTCAAAGCCATCGATGAGATTGCCGACGGCTCCAGGCATCAGACCACGGGAAACTTCGATTGCCTCCGTAAATTGCGACCACACATCATCCATCCAAAAGCGATCGGAGCGAAGGGCGGCTTCGCTCGGTCCCTTACGCACGAAAGTCTCTGGGAAGGATTTATAGGCACCGGCTTTAAAAACGTGAACGTTAACGCCCAATTTTCTTAAAGTCTCGCCCCAATAAAGACGGGTGTTATCAAGACCAGTTAAAAGGACGCTCCCCATCGGGTGAACGAAGACTTCACTGGCGTGAGAAGCGATGGCATATTGTTTTTGCGAAAAGGCGCTTGACCAAACGGTAATCTTTTTTCCTGCACTCTTTAAGCGATCCATCGCCTCGCCAATTTCTCGTAGGCTCGCAAAACCGGCTTTTCCTAAATCATCGACTCGCACAAGAACGTTTTCGATGCGTGTGTCGGTGCAAGCCAAATCCATCGCACGAACCACGTCACGAAGTCGCGTCTCAGGGTCTGCGCCCGAGAAGGCGTACGCTAATGAGGCCTCGCGGCTTCCCATCGAAGACTGTTCAACGAGATTTCCCGAGATGGGGATAACGAGAGTTGTCTTATCTTCAATCTTGACTGTGGATCCCGAGAAAAAAAGAACACCAATCCCGAGGACAATGGCAAGCAATAGAAAGTTCGCAATGGCGCGCCGCGTAAAGTCAAGCGCTCCCCAAATACGCTTTACCCATTTCTTAACGGTTTTCCACATAGCTTACCTTCTCCTTTACTTGCAGAAAGTGATGCTCTGTTATTTTCGCAAGTTCTGAGACATCGCGCACGACATAGTCAACATACGCGGGCTTTTTTGGCGAAAGAAGTTTCCCGTGCCCTGCGCACCAAATGGTTTTCATGTTAAGAGCTTTTGCGGCCTTAAGATTCTTTAATCCGTCATCGATCATCGCGGCCGAAGAAAGTGGCGCATGCAAAAAAGATGTTGCACTCGTAAAGGCTTCTTTTTCTGGCTTGCAGCGCCAGCGCCCGGGAACCCGAACTTCTTCTGGCGCAAGAACCGCTTCGAAAACGTCAGCAATACCCAAAGCGTGAAGAACGCGCTCGGCATAAGCGTGCGGCCCATTGGTAAGAATTGCCTTGCGACCAGGAAGGTCGACGATTGTCTTTCTTAAAAGCATCGGATTTACGCAAGGAGCGACTGCCGACTCAATGTCAAACGTATGTGTTTCTTTGAAAAAATCGACGGGGTCAATGCCGTGCAAGCGCTCCAATCCTAAAAAGGTTGCACCAAACTCGCGCCAATACGTGTGTTGCAAGTTTTCCGCGTCCTTTAAAGGAAGGTTTAAGTGCTTAGCAATGTAGTGCGCCATCCTCATGTGAATTTCTGGGAAGGCTCGCACGGTCGAGTCGTAAAGCGTGTTATCCAAATCAAAGAGCCACAGGGAAATTCCCGCAAGAGAATTCCCCTTTGACTTAAATGGTTCGGTTTCTTTAAGCACGTAACAATCCTAGAGCACGTAGCGCGATAGATCTTCGTCTTGCGCTAAGTCGCCAAGCTTTGATTTCACATACGCGGCATCGATGCGCACAGCGGATTCTGCGCGATTTCCTGCTTCAAAACTTGCGTCTTCTAAGAGCTTTTCCATGACCGTATGCAATCGTCTTGCCCCGATGTTTTCTGTGTGTTCGTTTACATCAAAGGCGTATTTTGCAATAAGGCTAATGGCTTCGGGTTCAAACGTTAGCTTGCAGCCGTCAGCTCCCAAAAGCGCTTCGTATTGCTTAACAAGCGAGGCGTCAGTCGAGGTGAGAATTCTCTCGAAATCTTCACTTGTTAGGCTATTGAGTTCAACACGAATCGGAAGACGTCCTTGAAGCTCTGGGACAAGGTCCGAGGGCTTTGATAAATGGAAAGCGCCAGAAGCAATGAAAAGAATATGGTCGGTTTTCACCCACCCGTATTTCGTTTTCACTGTGGTGCCTTCGATTAAAGGCAGCAAATCACGCTGAACGCCTTCACGAGAAACGTCGGCACCATTGGTTTCTCCACCGCGAGCAATCTTATCGATTTCATCGATGAAAACGATGCCGTTATTTTCGACGTTTTCGATTGCATCACGCACACATTCGGATTTGTCGATGAGCTTTCCCGATTCTTCTTCGGTGTAGATGGCGAGAACGTCTTTGACTTTTAAGCGACGCTTTTCTTTATTTTGTTGCTGCAATTTCTCAAAGACACTTTGGAGCTGATTTTCCATATCGTCCATGCCTTCGGGAGCAATCATGTTAAAGACTGGGCCGTCGGCCACGACTTCAGCTTCAACAATCTTATCGTCTAAGCGCCCCGCTCTTAAATCCTCGCGCAAGCGACGCCGTGCGACACCTTCAACAGGCGCCACAGGAGTCCCATCGGGATTTGTCACTTGTGTTGTCGGAGGAACAAGCAAATCAAGCACACGATTTTCTGCGGCCTCTTCTGCCTTGACGTGAACACGACGTTTTTGCTCTTCACGCATTAGCTTCATGCCCGCTTCCATCAAGTCGCGAATGATTGATTCAACATTGCGCCCCACATAACCGACTTCTGTGAATTTTGTTGCTTCTGTTTTCACAAAAGGAGCGTCGGTTAATCGCGCTAAGCGACGAGCAATCTCGGTTTTCCCTACGCCAGTCGGCCCAATCATGAGAATGTTTTTGGGTGTGATTTCTGAGTGCAGAGGCTCGGGCACACGCGAGCGACGCCAGCGGTTTCTTAAGGCAATTGCCACAGCTTTTTTTGCCGCATTTTGTCCAACGATGTATTTGTCGAGTTCGCTTACAATCTCGCGAGGCGTCATCATGGATTCTTCTTTCACTCTTATTCTCCCCGAGTAATCTTCTCGACAAGCACGTTGTTATTGGTGTAAATGCAAAGATCTCCAGCAATCTTTAAAGAGGCACGAGCAATTGCCTCTGCATCCATTTCTGTGTGTTCAACTAAGGCTCGCGCTGCGCTTAACGCATAAGAGCCCCCTGAGCCGATTGCTGCGATTCCGTTTTCTGGTTCGATGACGTCGCCGTTACCAGAAAGAATCAATGTCGATTCGGCATCGGCTGTAATCATCATCGCCTCTAAGTGGCGTAAGGCCTTGTCTGTTCTCCACTGTTTAGCCAGCTCAATTGCCGCACGCATTAAATTGCCCGCGTGCTTCTCGAGCATCGCTTCAAATCTCTCGACAAGGGTAAAAGCGTCGGCCGTGGCACCTGCAAATCCAACAATGACTTTGTCGTGATAGACGCGACGAACTTTGCGCGCCGATCCCTTAAAGACAACATTACCTAACGTGACTTGACCGTCGCCTGCCATCGCAACAACGTTGCCACGACGAACACAGAGAATCGTTGTTCCGTGAAACTGTTCCATACCTTTTATTCCCGTAGATCCTTAACTAGATGAGTTCTAAGGATTATGCCCGCTCTAAGTCGCAAAAAGGAGGCTTTCAAAGCCTCCCTTTCACTTACCGAGTCGATTTCTCACGATTAATCGCCGTACATCTTTTGGCGGATTTCGCGTCGCTCTTGAGCTTCAAGAGAAAGCGTCGTCGTCGGACGCGCAATCAGACGCGCCACACCGATAGGTTCGCCCGTTTCTTCGCACCAGCCGTATTCGCCGTTTTCAATGCGGCGTAACGCGGCTTGCACTTTCTTTAAGAGCTTTCTTTCACGGTCGCGCGTACGCAATTCAAATGTGCGTTCTTCTTCAAGTGTTGCACGATCGGCCGGATCGGGAACAACGCTTGTCTCACGCAGATTTTCTGTTGTCTGATCGGCGTTGCTACGCAACTGCGCTTCCATCATCTGCAGGCGATTGCGGAAAAAATCGACCTGCCGCTCGTTCATGTAATCCTTTTTGGGCATCGCGAGAATTTCTTTCTCGGTCAGTAACTTCTTCTTTGCCATAAAGTAGCCTCTTCTCGACTCCATAAGAAAGATTGTCTTTCTCTAGAGACGCGTCGAATAGCGAATGAGTCTTGGATTTTTAAATCCTGAAAACTTGAGCCTCTCCTCAATAAAAGAGACGCTCTTTTTTTAGGACGCGAAACATTACCACAGTTTTCGCTTCTTGTTTTGCACTGATTTTGCTTAATTGTCTGGCTTTGAGGCTAGTAAATACTCTTCAGAGAGGCTTTTTCTGCTTTCCTCAATGAAAACTTTGTCTTAAATCAAGAAGGACAAAACACGCATGATTGTTCACAGGCGCTGGGCAAGGGATGGCTCCCTTACCCACGTTAGCTAGCAAACTAACTACGGTTTTCGCTTTGTTTCATCAAGAAACTTCACGAGAATGATGACACAAATTGCAAAAGGCAAATATGTCACATCCACGGAAATAGGGCGTACGCATACTAATTCGCTCCGCTTTGACCGTCTAGCAGGACTTTCTGC
>CAVCTI010000133.1:0-2127 GCA_963604755.1 Duodenibacillus sp.
GCATCAACTTAACGATAGTTGGTGGGTGGGTCTTGGTATTACAACACCCTTTGGCCTTTCCACAAGTTACGGTCAGTACTCTCACGGAAATTGGAACTACGGCAACCGCGGAACAGAAGCTGAGTTGATGGACTTTGATATCAATCCGTGCTTTGCTTGGAAACCCAACGATTTCTTTAGTTTTGGTGGTGGCATTTCTTTGCAGTATGCCAAGGCAAAACTTGGTTTAGATGCTTACACCGCCGACACAACCACAGGAGCGCCAACAACAAACAGTCTGTATTACCTCGGTCATGGTGAAGAAACCGGCGACAGCTGGGCATGGGGCTGGAACGTTGGCTTCGTTCTCCGTCCAACACAAACAACACGATTTAGCCTCTCTTACCGTTCTGCTGTCAAACATAACGCCACTGGACACTTTGAGTTCTCCCCTGTTTCAGGCGGTAACCACAAGTTCCCCTCCAAGGTCACAATTAAACTTCCTGATACTGTCTACGCTTCTGGTCTTTGGGAAGCCACGGATAGGTTGACACTTAACGGAACCATCCGTTGGGCGAAGTGGAAAAACTCTCATGCATGGACGCTTCGTCAAGACATTCCGAGCACGTACGCGACGACACCTTTAGCAAAATTAAGCGCGGTACCAATCCGCCATCACTACCGCAATACATGGTTATTTGCTCTTGGCGCTGATTACAAAATCAATGAGCAGTGGACCGTAAGAGGCGGCATTGCATACGAAGAGGATGCTGTAGATGACCAATCCTATCGCGTAGCAACCATTCCCGACGGCGATCGTCTCTTCCTTTCTTTGGGTGCCTCATACAACTTTAACAAGAACTGGTCCGTTGACACAGCTTTATTGTGGGTTCAGGGCCTAGGAACTTCCGAGTTCTATCAAGTTGATCGCACTGACAGTTCCAGCACACAACCGATCGGAAAGTGGAAGACACAGCACTCGCTGATTTATGGCTTACAGTTACGCTATAAGTTCTAAGAAGCTTTCCTTCTGATGAAGACGCGACCAGTTCGGTCGCGTTTTCATTTGGGTAATTGATTTCGCTTTAGGGCTGAAGTTCCGTTTTGCTAAACCACGAGCGAATTGCCGCTTCAACCTCATCGGGGCACTCGGTTAATGGCCAGTGAACGCAGTGCACCGTTTGAATCTCTCCACAGGGCATGGCATCGACCCATTCTTTAACCACACGAGAATCCGTATAGGTTCCCGTTTGAGCGGCGATAACCAACGTTGGCATCGTAAAGATTTCCGATCCCGGCGTATCGCGCCCCGTCTCAATCACATCTCGCGCATACTGCGCAAGATGAATGAGCTTCATGTCAAACTTAGGCGATGAATACCGCTCGATAAAGGCCTGAAGGTCTTTGCCGCCTTTGGCAATCATCACACGCGCTGTTTGATCTTTGTCTCTTAAGTTTTGCGGATAAATTGTGCGATGAAAACCCAAAAGATTAAAAAAGCGCGAAACATAGTCGACTGCAACAATCAATGGCTTTTTACGCTTTAAGCGAAGTGTCTTTTCTGTAAAGGCTTGAGAAAATAAGGGATCGAGCAAAATAAGGCCGCGCAAAAACTCGGGGAAAAGCTGCGCAAACTTAATCGCAACCTGCGCTCCTAAGCTGTGACCAATTAACACAATCTTTTTTATGTTGGCACTTTCAAGGATTGCCTTGAGGTCTTCGCTCCAGATTTCAAGCGTTCCCACTTTAGAGCTCACGCTTCCTGCGTGACCACGCAAATCTAGGCGCAAGATATCCCAACGATCGTGAAGAAAACTCTTTTCAGAAAACTCCTCCCACCGGCTTCCGTTACTCGCGATACCGTGAAGCAACACAACGGTTCCAAGGGGTTTTTCTTTAGCACGATACAAGGACCAAGAAATCTTCGCGCCTAAACGCTCTAAGTAGTGGCGCTCTTCTCCAGGTAAAAGTCGATAGGAAAGCCGCTCGCGCTCTCGCTGTTCTCGTTGGGATTGACTCATTTTTATTCTTTTTCTCCGATAGGGGCAGGGATTTTACTGCATATGCCCTCAGTGCCTTTGTTCTTTGCTCACAAATAGGGCGTACGCATACTAATTCGCTCCGCTTTGACCGTCTAGCAGGACTTTC
>CAVCTI010000134.1:0-14280 GCA_963604755.1 Duodenibacillus sp.
GAATTCCGCCATTAGATCGCTTAGGACGCCCTAAGATGTTCTACGGTCAGCGTATTCACGATAAGTGCTATCGTCGCGCTCACTTTGATGCTGGTCAGTTTGTTGAGAAGTTCGATGACGCGGCCGCCAAACTCGGCTACTGCTTATACAAAGTCGGCTGCAAGGGACCAACTTCTTATAACGCCTGCTCGACCGTCGAGTGGAACGAAGGGCTTTCTTGGCCTGTTAAGTCCGGTCACGGTTGCATCGGATGCTCGGAACCGAACTTCTTCGATAAGGGTTCTTTCTACTCGCATGAGACAACGATTCTGCCACCAGGCTTGGGCGGAATTGAGGCCACAGCCGACAAGGTCGGTTTAGCCACGATTGGACTTATGGGCGCTGCGGCTGTTGCGCATGCCGCATTAAGTGCTGTCGCGCAAGTTCGCGCGAAGAAGAATAACCGCGCTATCGGCAAGGAGGAATAAGCAATGGCAGCGACAGAACGTCGGGTTGTTGTGGACCCTGTAACACGAATTGAAGGTCATCTGCGCGTGCAGGCGACTTTGGACAAGAATAACGTCATTGCCGATGCAACGAGCACGGGTACGATGTGGCGTGGTTTGGAAGTGATTTTGAAAGGCCGCGATCCGCGCGATGCGTGGGCTTTCGTTGAACGTATTTGCGGCGTTTGCACGGGCATTCACGCCTTGGCAGCCGTTCGTGCGGTTGAAGACGCTATTGGAATCAAGATTCCGAAGAACGCCAACATCATCCGCAACTTGATGAATGCGACACTTTATACGCAAGACCATATTGTGCACTTTTATCAGCTCTCGGCTTTGGACTGGGTTGATGTGGTCGATGGCTTAAAGGCAGATCCCCGTGAAGTAGCTGCCTTGCAGCAAAAGATTAGTCCGCATCATCCTTTGGCGAGCCCTGGGTACTTCCGCGATGTGCAAAATCGCTTAAAGAAGTTTGTCGCAAGTGGACAGTTGGGCATTTTCGCTAATGGCTATTGGGGACACCCCGCGATGAAGTTGCCGAGCGCTGTGAACCTTTTGGCAACCGCTCACTACTTGGAAGCGCTTGACTTCCAACGTGAAATCATCAAGATCCACACCATTTTAGGTGGTAAGAACCCGCACCCGAACTATCTTGTCGGTGGCGTTGCTTGCCCGATTAACATGCACGACTCTGGTGCTGCTGGCACGATGGTCAACGAAGTGACGATGAACTACATGCGCGATATCGCTCAGCAGTCAGTTGAATTCGTTGAAAACGTGTATTTGCCTGATATTAAGGCTATCGCCTCCTTCTACCCTGAGTGGTTTAAGTATGGCGGCGGCTTGGTGAGCAAGAACGTTCTTTGCTACGGCGACTTCCCTGAAGTTGCCAACGACTGGTCCGATAAGAGCTTGCAGATGCCCGCAGGCGCCATCATCGATGGCAAACTGAGCGACGTGCATCCTGTTGATCTGCGTGATCCCAATCAGGTTCAAGAATTCGTCGATCACTCCTGGTACAAGTACCCGGCGGGTAAGACGGGGCTTCATCCGTGGGATGGCATCACAGAGCAGGCCTTTGAGTTCCCGAAGGATTCCGTTGGCACGAGAACGAAATTTAGCTGGATTGGCTCCGAAGGCAAGTACTCCTGGGTTAAGAGCCCACGCTGGAGAGGCCACATGATGGAAGTCGGCCCATTGGCTCGCTTAATCGTCTCGATTGCTAAGGATGTGAAGCACTTTAAGGAACCGGCGTTAGATCTCTTAAAGGAACTCAATTTGCCGCTCGAAGCTGTCTACTCAACATTGGGTCGCCATGCGGCTCGTGCGCTTGAGTGCCGGTGGAGTGCGCATAAGATGGTTCAGTACGTCAATGACTTGACAGATAACATCTGCTCGGGCGATGAAACCGCCGCTAATATGGAACTTTGGGATCCGCATACATGGCCCAAGTCCTGCAAGGGCGTTGGCTTCTGCGAGGCTCCGCGTGGTGCGTTAGGTCACTGGTGCTGTATTGAAAATACACGCTTGACGAATTGGCAGGCTGTGGTTCCGACAACTTGGAACGCGTCGCCGCGCTCCAACGAAGGACAAAAGAGTGCGTTTGAAACGAGCTTAATCGGAACCCCGATGGCCGATCCGAAGCGCCCGCTTGAAATCATTCGTACGATCCACAGTTTCGATCCGTGCTTAGCGTGTGCTTCGCACGTGTTCGATCCTGAAGGTGAGGAACTCTGCAGCGTTAAAGTTCGCTAGAGCTTTGGGAGGAAATCGTTATGGTTATCGATCCCGTCACATTCGAAATTAAAAGCGACGGCCGACCATTTAAGTCCATCTACGTTTGGGAAGTTCCCGTGCGTCTTTGGCACTGGTTGATGGCCATCTCTATGGTGATTCTGATTGCAACGGGCCTCTTAATTGGCGACCCGATTACGTTCGGAAGCTTGGATACGTGGTCTGTCTACGGATTCGGTTACGTTCGTTTGATTCACTACATTGCTGGCATGGTCTTTACCGCGCTCTTTATCGGGCGTGTGTATTGGCTCATTCCGGGTAACCGCTATGCAAGAATGATTTTCTTCCCGCCCTTCTTTAGTTTGAAGTGGTGGAAGCGAGTCTTTATTCAGGCGGGTTACTATCTCTTTTTAGTGAAAGAACCCCCAGAGTACGCCGGACACAACCCATTGGCACAACTTGCGATGTTTTCGATGTTTGTGCTCGGTAGCGTCGTTGTGATCATCACTGGGTTTGCGCTTTACGCTCAAGCCTGGGGATGGGACACAGGCTGGATGTTCTTTTTCGGATGGGTCTTTGATCTCTTAGGAGATTCGCAGTGTGTTCGTACATTGCACCACGTGATGACCTATGTGTTCTTAATGTTCTGTGTGGCGCACTGCTACATGGCCATTCGTGAAGACGTCATGGGTGGAGTCACGACACTTTCTTCGATGGGTAGCGGCTTGAGAATGTTCAAAGAGACCGCTCACGAAGTTGAAGACTAGTTGGATTAAACCCTAGAAGTACAAGAAAAACTCCCGAGAGCCGGTAACGGATTTCGGGAGTTTTGAATAAAGGGTTGAGATTTTTTCGCCGCGCTAAAAAGAGGGCAAAAGTTAATGCATGAAGCTTTGGTATTAGGTTTAGGAAACATCCTTTGGGCTGACGAAGGTTTTGGCGTAAGAGCTGTTGAAGCCTTTCATGAAACCTACGGCGATCGAAGTGACGTCGAAGTATTAGATGGCGGAACGTTAGGTGCCTACCTTATTAACTCTGTGATGGATGCTAAGCGCCTTTTAATTCTCGATTGCGCTGAGTTAAAGGCCGCTCCTGGGACGCTTCGCGTTTTGCGTGACGATGAGATTCGTTTGTGGTCAAGCACGAAACTTTCTGCGCATCAGACAGGAATGAACGATGTGCTTGCGAAGGCCACCCTCATGGGTTATGAACCCGAAGCAATTACTGTCATTGGTGTGCAACCTAATGAATTGGAAGACTATGGCGGAAGCTTAACTGATGTTGTACGAGTAAGAGTTGATGAAGCCGTGCAATTGGCTGCCGAAGAATTAAAGAAGTGGGGTCTTCCTGTAGAAAAAAGAAAAGAAAGCGACAAAGCAGCGCCTCTTACAATGGATGCGTTGTCGGTTGCCGCCTATGAAAGTGGGAGACCTAGCGAAGAAGAAGCGCCTCGCGAAGGGGACATTCGCTTTATGCCTAAAAAGGAGTCATAAGAAATGTGCATTGCCACTCCTGAAGTTCTTTTAGAAAGAAAAGATTCTGCAACGGGGCCCGTGGGCGTAATCGAACACGCCGGGCGTCGCCTCACGGTGGATTTATCGTTAACGCCTGAGGCGCAAGTTGGGGACACCATTCTTTATTTCCGAGGCAATGCCGTGAGACTCGTTGAAGCGGAGGAAGCCAAAAAGATTCGTGCCGCTTTAGGTGTTTTAGCTGACGCGATGGACGGGGAGGCAAGCGAAGCGACGATTGAGGCTGGCTTTGCTGACCTAATCGAAAACCCGGGGCAACTTCCCGAGCACCTTAAAAAAGAATTAGAGAAGAAAAACCATGCCAGTCGGTAAGATCAATGATGTAACGCGTGAGGCCGGTCAAATTGATGCTTCTAAGCACCCGGTGTTTTGCCGCCTATTTGAAAAAGAAGGCTTTGAGTGGGTCGATGAAGACGCCTGGGAATCTTTCTTAAAAATCGAAGGCTTTAAGATGGCTATCTTCTCTGAAGACCCAAACGCCAAGCGCGTCACACTCGATATTGCAGTTATCGCGCCTGAATTAAAGAAGGCTTTTGCCGGTACTCTAGTGAAAACCGTCTTTACGCCTTTTATTAAGTCTCGTGCGATGGCAAGCCACTATGGAATCACGGGGCTCCCCGCTGTGGCGCTCTTTCGAGACGATGTGTATCTTGGAGCCGTTGAAGGCTTAAAAGACTGGAACACGTATTGCGCGGACTTGAGCGAAATCGTTCTTCGTGAGAAAGCACCTGCAAGACGCGTTGCGTTTGTCAGTGCCACAAAAGGATCGAGTTGTTCTGATTAAAAAGAGAAGTGAGTGAAAGATGAGTAAAGGATTTACAGAGGCTTCACGTTGGGAAAACGTCAATCTCGATAAAGAGACAGAACACGCTGCGGCTAAGGAGACACTTCTTTTTTTAAAGAAAGTGAAGGCAGCCGCTGAAAGTGTCTCAACACAATCGGAAAATGAAGCTTTAGGGGAATTGCTCACGGTTCCCTTTGAAGCCTTTGATGCGAAATATTTGGATTTCATTATCGCGACTCTTGCCTCAGGAGAAGTGAGAATTTCCGCGAATAACGGAGCACTTCGCGTTGAAGAAACCTCGATTACAGGCTTGTGGCGCGTTCAAGAAGACAATAAGCAAAAGTTTGTTTTAGCTTCGATTCCAAGCGAAGTGGTTACGGCGATTAAAGAAGGGAATCGCGCTCTCGAAGTCCCTGCCGAAAAGCCGGAAGGCCTTTTTTCATCACCTGCGATTCTTGAAGAGTTATCGGCTGCGCAAAAAGAAGCGAATTTAGAGACACTCGACTTTAATCCACCACACATGGTGGAATTGACTCGCCAACCCATTGAAAAAGAAGATATGGCTTGGATTAAATCAATCCTTGGCGCAGGGACTACTGAAGTTTGGCTCACAGGTTTTGCCAACGCGCGGATGCAAAGCACGAAGTACTGCGGCATCTGGAGAAGTACGCTTTTAAATAAAGCCGGGAAAACGCTTTTGGATAGTTTTGTTGTAACGCTTTTGCCACCAGAGGTTCCTGTAAGTCCCGACGAATTCGCAGACACCGCGCGTGAGTGCGACGATTTAATTGAGTGGCTTGAAAACGATTTGGCGCGTGGAGTGCTTTAAGCGTTATGACTGACGAAATCCCTGCTGGTCGCATTGACCTATTGCTCGACAAGTTAAATCGCAGTCGCGTGGGCCCAAAGACACGGATGCAGTGTAAGGTCTGTTGGTATGTCTATGACCCTGAAGTCGGATGCGAAGAAATGGATGTTGCGCCAGGCACCTCGTTTAACGACTTGCCTCGACACTTCGTTTGCCCTGAATGCGGCAACCCGCTCTCGTCTTTTATTCCTTGCGAGGATAACGAGAGCGAGGTTTCTTAAGTCCTATTGATAGTAATCAAAGGCGCCATAGCGACCAGGCGCAAGAGTTCTTCTTTGCGCTTGGTATCCTGGGATGCCTTCTCGCAGTGTTTCAAGCGGGCTCGAACCCACGGAGCCCAACCCGTGCAGTTCAAGTTGTACAAAAAACCGCGTTTCGTTTTTATCTTCGCTTGTGATGTAGCGCTGACCAACGAGCCGCACTGTCCAGCAATCGGCGATGTATTCAAAGCCAGCGAGAGCCTCAACCCAGCGTTTTTTCAGTAGCGAGTAATTAAGGCGCGCTAACCCGTAAAGCCGTCCCGAAAGAGGCCACTGGGCAGAAAGGTCAATTTGCTTAAAGTTAAGATCGGATTCGGGATTGTTCACATGGTTGTAGCGATAATACAACCCTACAACGCTCATGGGCTTAGGTTGCCAACGAAGGCCGAAACTTGCACGATTTAAGTCTTTTCTATCGTAGTTGTATTGGGCAAAACCCGTGACCGTCAGGTCGCTAAAGAGCTTGGCGCCAACGCTTGCTAACAAGTCGGACTTCCGATCTTCAATAGTGTAACGACGCCTATTGGTGCCATATTGGTAATAGTCGTCCAAATAAAAGCGCTGACCAATCGCCCCTCTAAACCACTCGACGCCTGTCTCGTCATCTAAGAAACGCGTCGTAAGAGCTGTTGTAACGTGATTGGCTTCATCAATACGGTCATATCCTGACCAAGCGTTTTGCGTAAAAAGCTGCGCAAAGTTCATATCCGACAAAGACGTATCAAAGACAGGAATTTCGCTTTGGCCCTTGTGGGGGATGTAGGTATAAAAGACGCGCGGTTCGAGTGTTTGCGTTGTGGCGCGTGCGCTTACCGTGGTTTCTCTCTCAAAGGTTAAACCCGCGTCCAAGGAAAGAATCGGAACGGTAAAGCCTGGGTGCTTGTCACCATTGGTCGTAAGCGGCTTATCGAGGTTGTACCAGGTGCTAATAAGTTCGGCGCGAGGCGTAACAAACCAACTCGCACCCTGTAAGGGGTAGCTTACGACTTGGTCGAAGACGAAGCGGTCGGCTTCAAGTTTTGTTGGGTGTTTAAAGCGAGTGGCCTGTAAATCGGTGCTGATTTCAAACCCTGCGACGTTTGCCGCATAGCCCGAGAGTTTGATTTCAGGAACTTTCTCGTAGGGCTTATCGGTTACTTTTCCATCGATATCCAAAGCTTGGTTTTTGCGGACACTAACCTGACCGTTAATGTACTTGCGAGAGAAGTTAACCCAGAAGTCTTGCGTTAAGACGGAATCCGAGCTATCTCGCAAGCTATTACCGAAGTCCGATGTGTAGTTATCGTCAGAAACCTTGGTGTAATCGATGCCATAGCCGATACCTGCGGTTTTACCTGAAAGTTTTCCAGATATAGTCCAGCGTGCTGAGTCCGGGGCATCGTCAGATCTGTCGTGCGGCATATAGTCGCCATAGACTTCCGCGGAGAAATCTTTTGTTAAAAACCTCATCTCGTTGCTAAGCATCACACCAGCACTCGTCATGATGCGGGGCGTAATCGTATAGTCGTAATTGGGAGCGATGTTCCAGTAGTAGGGAACTGCGATATCCAAGCCTCGGCTCTTACTAATCGACAAAGAAGGCGTCAATAAGCCGCTTTGGCGTTTACCGCCTGCGGGGAACATAAACCAGGGGGTTCCCGCAACAGGAACGCCTTTAATCTTTAAGACAGCATTGCGACCGACGCCAGTTTGGTCGTACTCATCGATTGTGAGCTTATCGAGTTCAATCCACCAACTATCATCGCCTTTGCGGCACGTGGTGATAATCGAATTCTCCATATCGGTCGTATCGCCTGATTGAAAGCGTACGCAGGAGGACTCTCCTCTTAAGCGAGTTGGTGCGTATTCGAATTCAACGTCGTTCGCCTCGCCACTTTGCGAATCCATCTTGTAGGTAATCTCAGGAGAGCGAAAGGTCATTCCTGCGCGCGTGACTTCTGCGTTTCCGATAGCGCGAGCCGTGTCTTCATACTGTTTGTAAACGATGCGGTCTGCCTTCACAGTCGAGCCTGCACGACGTAATTCCGCTTCACCCTTTAAAACGATTTCTGTCTCGGGCGAGCCGCTAATTTCCTCAGCGAAGGCAATTAATGCGTCGCCTTCCTCTCCAGCGCTATTGGTTTCAAGACGCTCGGAGGAGATCCAAGGAATATCCTCAGGAGTCATTTTGGTGATTTTCTGAGAAATCTCAGGAGGCGCAAGCACTCCCTTGGACTCTTGCGCGTATGTGGGAAAGGCCGCTAGGGCAGCAATAACAGCCGAAGCGGTTGTCAGAAGGCGAAAAGGGCGAATCGAGCTTGACATAAACACGGTATAGTTGCGCAAATCAAGATATGTTTGCCTGCCCGCGCAGGGTAGGCAAACACGCAATATGGTGATTATAGGGGCTCTTAGGAAAGCTTACCGAAAAGAAAAAAAGAGCCTCAAAATGAAGAAACGAAGGAAAAAAATGCAAGAGCTCGATGCGCGCTTTGAGGAATTGCTTCAATGGCTTAATCCTTTCACGAAGAAATACGGTATAAAAAACGAGACGCTGCGAGCAGCCAGTGCGGATGCAAGTTTTCGTCGGTATTTCCGTATTGAAAGTGAAACGGGCGCAACCTATATTCTCATGGATGCGCCACCCGAGCGTGAACCCATCGCTTCCTACCTTAAGGTGCAAGCGCTAATGCAAAACGCAGGCCTTAACGTTCCTGTGCTTTTTGAGGTAAGCGAAGCTAAGGGCTTTATCTTGATGAGCGACTTAGGAGTCAAGACCTATCTTGAAATCCTCAATGAAAAGAATGCCGCCTCTCTTTTTGAAGGGGCTATTGATGAACTCATTGCTTGGCAAAAGGTTTCCAAAGAAGGCGTGTTGCCACCATATGATGAAGCGGTTTTACGCCGTGAGTTAAATCTTTTCCCTAAGTGGTATGTTGAAAGACACCGCCACTACACGATGACAGAAAAGGAAAAGGCCAATTTAGAGAAGGTTTTCTCTCGCATCGTGACGAATAATTTGTCCGAATCGAAAGTCTTTGTGCATCGCGATTACATGCCTCGCAATTTGATGGCCTTCTCTGGAAAACTTCCTGGCGTCATTGACTTTCAGGATGCGCTTTATGGGCCCGTGAGTTACGATGTCGCTTCCTTATTACGTGACGCTTTTATTTCGTGGCCCGAGGATTTTGTGATTGACCAGACGATTCGCTATTGGGAAAAGGCGCGGGCCGCGGGAATTGCAGTCCCCACGGACTTTGGCGCCTTCTGGCGCGATGTTGAGTGGATGGGTTTACAGCGACACCTCAAGGTGCTTGGTATCTTTGCGCGCATTAACTATCGCGATGGGAAACCCAAGTACTTAGCCGATACGCCTCGCTTTATCGAGTATGTACGCCACACAGCCAATCGCTACGATGAATTAAAGAGTTTGAACTATTTATTAGATCGCTTTGAAGAGGGTAAGACCGTCGAGGCGACAACCTTTTAAAAGAGAAAAGTAGTGAAAGCGCTTATTCTTGCCGCAGGGCGCGGCGTTCGTTTGAGTCCCTTAACGGACCACACGCCGAAACCGCTTTTACCAATCGGGGATTTACGACTTTGCGATTGGAATTTGGCGGCGTGTTTTAGGGCTGGCGTTACGGATGTTGTGATGAACACGGCGCACTTAGCAGAGGCCTTTTATTCGATCCCTTCTTTTTATGAAAGAAAAGGTGTCCACATCACGCTTAGCGAAGAAGGGAAGACAGCGACAGATGCCTTAGAAAGCCTAGGAGGCATTGTGAAGGCCTTGCCGCTTTTAACTGATGGGGAAGAACCCTTTTTGGTTCTTGCAGGAGACATCGCACACGACTTCGATTTAACGAAGCTTATTTCTAAGAGAGATGACGTTGTCGCTGGCCGCATCGACGCGCATTTAATTTGTGTGCCCAATCCGAGTTACCACCAAAAAGGGGATTTGGATTTAGCCCCCGATGGGCGTGTTATACCAGGCGTTGGACCCTATACCTATGGGTGCCTTGCGATTGTGACGCCAAGGATTTTTGCCCGATTGAAAGTCGAGCGCGCGAAGCTTTTTCCGTGGCTTTGGAGCCATAAGGTCACTGGCGAAGTGCATCGGGGCTTTTGGAGTAATGTGGGAGACCCAGCCGAATACAAAGCTCTCATAGAAAATAAGAAAGCACACAGTTGGGCTCAGTGGAAAGTGTAGAAAAAATGCTTAAATACGAAGAACGATTTACCGTATTAACGCGCCTATTGGGTGAAGAAACCGTAAACCATTTAAGGGGCTCGAGCGCTGTTATCGTAGGTCTCGGAGGCGTGGGTTCGTGGGCCGCTGAAGCGATGGCTCGGTCTGGCATCGGCCACTTACGTCTTGTGGATATGGATACGGTTGCTGCGAGTAACACCAATCGCCAATCCGAAGCCTTAGAAGGAAATTACGAGAGATTTAAAGCCGAGGTTCTCGCAGAACGCCTCCAAGCCATTAATCCAGAAGCGCAAATAGAAGTGCTCTGTGAAAAAGTGACTCAAGAGAATGTGGCAACAATCATCCCCGAGGGAGCTGTTGTTCTTGAGTGCGTTGATGATGTGGATGCGAAGATTGCCATCTTGCTTGAGGCACGGCGCAAAAAGAACTTTGTGATTGTCTCAGGGGGCGCAGGCGGCAGGCTAGACCCCACACGGATTCAATTAAGTGACTTGGCGCACGTTACCGACGACCCGCTTTTATCCAAGTTACGCTACACACTACGAAAAAAGCACGGGTTTCCTGCGGGATCTATGAAACGCTCAAAGCCATTTGGGGTCTTAGCGGCCTTTTCCACGGAACCTATGCGGCAAAAAGAAGGCGGTGTCTTTGGCACCGTAATGCCAGTGACTGCGACAATGGGAATGGTGGTAGCGTCTGCAGCCCTTCGGTTTTTACTTGAGAGTAAGAAATCATGATGAGCATTCGTGAACGCATCAAACAATTCACAACGCTTTTTGGAATTGACGCGCCAATTCTTAATGCGCCCATGAGTGGAGTGGCAACGCCAGAGATGGTTGCGGCCGTAAGCGAAGCAGGCGGTATGGGCGTCTTGCCTTTGGATTTCCTTGAAGCGGATTTGATTCGTGAAGCGATAAAAGAAGTTCGCCATTTAACGGATAAACCTTTCGCGGTGAATCTACGAATCCCTGTTAAGCGTAACGAGGCGGGTTCAGAGGCGCTTTTAGAGGCATTAAGTCTTTTGCGCAAAGAAAATCATCTTGAGGCAAGAATTAATCTTCCGAATTTTGATGCGCAGTTTGATGCGGTGCTTGAAAGTGACGTTTCTGCAATTCAAGTTTCTTTCGGGGGTTTAAGAGAGGTCTATGTTGAAAAGATTGAGGCCCGAGCGAAAGAAACGGGAAAGAAACCCTTGTTAATTGGAGCAGCAACAACGCTTAGGGAAGCCAAAGTGCAAAGAGCCGCAGGAGTCGATGCGGTTTTAGTGCAGGGCGCAGAAGCTGGTGGCCTGCGCCTTTCGTTTGAAGATACGGACGAGGCACTCGTTTCCTTAATGAGTCTAGTGGGGCCAGCGGCCCGTTCAACGGGGCTTCCTGTGATTGCTTCGGGTGGTATTGCCACGGCGCCTCAGGCTGCAGCCACTTTTCTTTTGGGGGCAAGTGCAATCGAAGTAGGAACGTATCTTCTTCGCACCAAAGAGTGCGCTATGCGTGAAATGTATGAAGAGGCGCTCGAATTTGCGAGCGACACCACTTCGCAATTAACGCGCCTTATTTCTGGTCGCTTAACAAGAGCCGTGCCAACAGAAATTATTCGAGCCTTAGAGGAGGCTGGCGTTAAGGCAATCGAGTATCCCGCACAATTCGAATGCATGAGACCGATTTTTGAATTGGCGAAAAATTCTCGCACAATCGATTACGCAGATCTCTCTTGCGGGACAAGCGTTCCTGCTCACGTTCCCGCGACAACCAAAGAAGCGATCTCTCAATTGTGGAGTAAAACGCAAGAGGAACTTAACGGAGGCAAGCTATGAAGGCCTTACTTGTTGTCGATGTACAAAATGATTTCTTACCAGGGGGCTCCTTGGCTGTAGCCGGAGGCGATGCGGTTATCGAACCGATAAACCACTTGATGAAAGCCTTTCGTAACTCTGGAAACATCGTTATCTGTACCGCGGATTGGCATCCAGAAAATCACGTGAGTTTCGCTAAGAACCACCCCGGGGCAAAAGTAGGTGACAGCATTAAAGCCCATTACGGGGATCAACTTCTTTGGCCTGCGCATTGTGTGGCAGGGACAAAAGGCGCCGAGTTTGGCGAGAAGCTACAGACCGTTTACGCCAACGCCATTGTTCGCAAAGGGACGCACAGCAATTGCGATAGTTATTCGGGTTTCATGGAAGCAGACCGCGTAACCAAAACGGGGTTAGCGGGTTATCTCAAGGAAATGGGAGTGGATTCTGTTTGGGTCTGTGGCTTGGCACTTGATTTTTGTGTTTCTTGGACAGCGCTTGATGCAGCGCACTCGGGCTTTAAGTCTTACGTCATCTGTGATGCCAGTCGAGCCATTGATGTCGCGGGTAGCTTGGCGGCTGCCAAAGTCGCGTGGCAGGAGGCGTCTGTTTTAGAAACGAGCGCGTCTAAAGCGCTTAGCGAAGCCTAAAAGAAAACGAACACTCTCACTTCTAGTGAAAAGTGCTCGTTTGAAAGGGAAGTAATGAGGAGAGCCCAAAAACTCTCCTCAAATTTATCGTTAGCGAACGATGAAAAGCGGAACCGTACCCTGAGCCGCAACACGCATCACAACGGAACCCGCGAAGGCGGCTTCGAGGTTCGAGCGACCATGGCTTCCCATGACAAGGAGATCTAAATTCTCTTGTTCGGCGTACTGAGCAATCTTGTCACCGGCTTTACCCTGCAAGGCAACTTCTTTGACGTTACCGAGTTTCTCAAAGAGACCACGTAACGGTGTCATCACATTGTCTGTGGATTGCTTTTCAAGTTCTTTGCCGCTGGCTTCATTTAGGAGCGCGACCTGAGCAAGACCTGCTGAGCGACCAGAAGCGGCCAATGTAGCAGCACCTAAGGCACCAAACATGAAGTCATCGGCGCTCTTGCTGACGTAGATGGCGTGGAATTCGCACTTGGCTGGCAAGAGTGCTCGATTGGCAATGAGGAATTCCAAAACTTGGTTGGAGCGTTCAGAGCCGTCGACTGCGATACCAATCTTGCGAACTTCCTGTGTGGATTTCACCGGACCGCGGACAATCAACATCGGTGTCTTCGTGCGAGAGAGAACGCCAACTGTCACGGAGCCAAAGAAGAGACTTTCAAGAGCGGTTAAACCACGAGAGCCCATCAAAATGTAAGAGGGGTCTGTTTCACGGGCTTTAGCAGCAATCTTTTCAGCGGGGATTCCAAGTTCCCATTCAGCCTTCGCAGCAACGCCTGCCTTTGTGAGTTTGTCCATTGCCGGATTAAGGATGTCTTCGGCTAATGCCTTAAAGCGTTCGATACCAGCTTCGCCGAGTCGACCAATCACTTCTGCGGGAAGCGTCGGTTCAATGACTGTAAAGAGTGTGACTTCGGGCTTAACCTCAGCGGTTTCAGCAATGCGAATCAGGAAGTCCAATACGTTGTCAGCGTATTTGCTGTTATCGATGGAGACGAGAATCTTTTTCACGATGAGCTCCTTAGGTATTTGGAATAGAAAAAGGCCTTTGATTTTGTGATTGTACAGGAGCATAAGAGAGGAAAAGGGCCCCTTTTTGAGGATTTTTTCTTAGGAAACCTCTTTTTAGGCAAGGCATCGAGTCAAAGTCCAATCAAAGGGTTTTTGCTAGAGGATCAATTACCGAAGAAAATTTTGGAAATTCAACAAAAATCACAATACCTTCAGAAAAGGGAAGAGTAGGGAAGTTCTCTCTCATATACTCAGAAGGGAAACGAAGTCCTGGCCATTTTCATAAAGGAAGAGCTATGTATCGCGTTAACAGCAATTTGCCGTCAAGAGCTTTTTTAGAGTGTTGGAATGCTGTTGGTCAACATATCCAGTCCGAGGGAGGAGCAGCAGTTCGCTGGATTAAAGCCGACCCGTATCCGCCGTTTCTAGAGCACTTTTCGTTCTTTTATGGCAACCAAGCGTACTTTGTACGTATTGAAGATGAGGCAGGAAAGCTCGAAATCCCTGGTTCAGAGGATGGCCTCATTTCAATTGCATCAGCTTGGGGCGCTCGTGCTTGCCGAATCGTGATGCGACATAACCCCTTTAGAGGATGGCGTCCGAAGTATCCAGGATGGGGGCTGCAGGATATTCAAACGGGCCGTTTTGTTGTGCCTCCTGACCTCGTAACCGATGAAAAAATCGAAATCGGCGCATGGGAGCTTTTTGATTTTGCCTGTCAGTTTGTGCGCGAAGACCTTCAAAAGAAGGGCTATGAGATTCTTTCTTCAAGCAGAAACCCTGATGTTTATCCGTCAATGTGGTTTAGTCGCGTTCGGGGCCAAAGAGAATGGGCTCTCGTTTTGCCGTATCGCTACCCTGACTCTAAGCCCGAATTTCCTGAAGAACTTGAGGAACTCAATTGGCAGATGAAGCGTAGGGGTTTTCGGGGATACTTGGCGCAAGTTGGATTTACTTCTATTACGC
>CAVCTI010000135.1:0-7518 GCA_963604755.1 Duodenibacillus sp.
CCTAATAAAAGCGGCGGGCAGGCGTTAATGCCGCGTTCGGTTACCAAGTCAAAGATAAAGCGTAAGACGCCTTCATAGCCTTCAACGGGCATTAGGACTTTTGCGGTGCCTGGAAGGGAGCAGCCGCCTCCTGCCATGTAGCAGTGAATCGTGCAGGAGTCGCCATCGACGATATCCCAATCAAGCCATGGGATGCGGTAGCCCGTATTGGTCCCAGTATTTTTTTCATCAAAGATTTCGACCGCATTGTGGCGAAGTGGCGCCTTTTTCGTTGCTTCTTTGGCGGCTGCTTCAAGAACTTTGGGAAGGTCTTTTAAGTAGGGGAATTCTGCGCCACACTCAATAAAGTATTGAATGACGCCCGTGTCTTGGCACAGCGGGACGTTACGGTCATTGGCAAGAGATAAGTCACGAAACATCGTTTCGTATAAGAGGGAGGCAAGCTCGGTTTTCTGTTCGTTTTTTAACTCGGTTAAGCGCTTTAGAACATCATCAGGAAGATGCTTTCCAAAGTAAGCGGTTAACCGAGTCATCGTATCGAGTAATTGCGATACAGCTTCAGCGTGTTCCATGTGGGACTCCTTTTGACTCAAAATGAAGAGTTGAAGTTGCGCGTTATTTTAAAGAGAGTCGCATTGGAGCCCTTTGTTTGTAAGAAGAGTTTTTGCCTTTACGCAAAGTCTGTAGGATCGATGGCGTTTTTCTATTTTTGGGAGTGCCCCATGTTTTGTAGTTCAGGGATTCGGGTTCCTACGACAATGTTTAATTTTTTAAGAGTTCCCTTCTTGAGTTCAATGGCTGCTGCCGTAAGCCCGTAGGAGTAGTGAATATCTTCGGTATTAGCTGCCATGGAATCGGTATGAAAGACAACGCCCTTTTCGTTAATAAAGGCAATGTCTAAATCTAGTGGCGTATTTTTCATCCAAAAGGCAACAAATTGCGGCGGATTAAATAAAAAGAGCATCCCCGAGTTATCGGGTAAGGTCTTTCTTTCCATGAGACCTTTTTCTTGCTTGGCTGGCGTTCGCGCGACTTCAAGGGTGAGCGTTTCAATGCCAATCGTAAGAGTCAGTGTTTCTTCAGGGGCGGCAGCAAGGGGACTAGCCATGGTAAAGAGCAGGGACAGGATAAAAAGAAAGTATCGCATCAAAAAAAACGCCCTCCGTTTTCCTAGTGAAGACGAGGGCGCTACAAAAACGGGAAGCTGTCTTACTTTTCCGGTTTGATATGGGCGGCCTGTTTGCCTTTGGGGCCCGTGACAACTTCAAAGGTGACCTTCTGGCCTTCTTTGAGTGTCTTAAAGCCTTCGATCTCGATTGCAGAGAAGTGAGCGAACAAGTCCTCACCACCTTCATCGGGAGTAATGAAGCCGAAACCCTTGGCATCGTTAAACCATTTGACAATACCGCTTGCCATGCTATTTTCTCCTAATATCCTCCACTTCAGACTTCCCGTGGATCAACGTGCCCACTTTGTACGAAGAAAGTCTCAAGCCTGGTCAGCGCGAAAAAAAGGATATGTGACCGCGCGACCCTTGGCGACGGCGGCAAGAAGAGCATGGGAGAAGTACCCCTACACGTCAAGCCACTTCACACTCCCAACACATTAGCACCATAGAACGCAAATAAGCAATTCTATTTAGATGAGTTTTTTCATTTTGTCTTCTCAAAAAGACGATAGTGCCTAAGTTTTAAGCACATTTAGGGCCATTCTTGCGTTTTTCGGGCTCCGAATTTGGTAGGAAGCCCTGTTTTGCTGTACGATGACGCCCTCATTTGCAGCAATACGTAAGCTTACTTTTGATCTCCCCGTTTTCCACTGGGTCAAGAGAGTGATGAGTTTTGTATTTAAAGCAAGGTGACTAGGACGGAATTTTTTTAGATTCTGTCAATTCGTGACTAGGTAAGTGACTTTGAAATAGACCTCAGTTTGTAGAGCTTTTTCCTCTTTACAAACGATCTGGCCAAAGCGAAAGCGCCATCTTTCGCGAGTTTTAAAGCGTTTGCCGCATTGAAATTAGGTGAAAATAAATGAAGACCTTCTCTGCCAAGCCGCTTGAAGTCAAGCGCGACTGGTATCTGGTCGACGCCACGGACAAGGTCCTGGGTCGTTTGGCCGCTGAGATTGCCTTGCGCTTACGTGGTAAGCACAAGCCCGAGTACACGCCGCATGTCGATACGGGCGACTACATCGTCGTGATTCATGCCGATAAGCTTCGTCTTTCTGGTGAAAAGGCCGGTAAGAAGACGTACTACCGCCACACGGGTTACCCTGGCGGTATCTATGAGACAACGTTCTCAGAGATGCAAGCCAAGCACCCAGGCCGTGCGCTCGAAATCGCCGTCAAAGGCATGCTCCCGAAGGGACCCTTGGGCTACGCGATGATTAAGAAATTGAAGATCTACGCTGGCGCTGAGCATCCGCATTCGGCTCAGTCTCCCAAGACGCTTGATATTTGAGGTGAACCAAGATGATCGGTAACTACAATTACGGCACCGGCCGTCGCAAGAGTTCTGTTGCGCGTGTCTTTATTAAGCGTGGTACAGGCAAGATTACGATTAACGGGCGCGCCTTAGATGATTTCTTTAAGCGTGAAACAGGTCGCATGATTGTCATGCAGCCCCTGCAGGTCACAGATAACGTCGAAACCTTCGATGTGATGGTTAACGTCACAGGTGGCGGCGAATCCGGACAAGCGGGCGCTGTGCGTCACGGTTTAACACGTGCTTTGATTGACTACGATGCGGCCATGAAGCCCGCATTGAGCCAGGCAGGCCTTGTCACTCGTGATGCGCGTGAAGTCGAACGTAAGAAGGTGGGCTTACACAAGGCTCGCCGCGCCAAGCAGTTCAGCAAGCGTTAATTCGTTTTTTGCTCTGCTTTGTCTTTCGCCATTCAGGCCCGCGTGGCCTTGGGTGGCGAAATTCATATAGGGGATTTGTTTCTTTGCGTCTTTTTCTCTACCAAAGAGAGGGGAATCTCCATATACTTACGCGTTGAATAAGTGAGCGCCTTTTTCTATTAGAACGCTCCTTTTGTTTTACTCGTTCAAATCCTTTTTGAGATTGAGGTTACATCGTGTTTTTCATTTCTGACGCTTACGCACAGACCGCCACAGGTGGCGGCATCGCTGACATTGCCGTGCAGGTTGTTCCGCTTCTTTTAATTTTTGCGGTGTTTTGGTTCTTTTTGATTCGTCCGCAGCAAAAGCGCCAGAAGGAACATATGAAGCTTTGCCAGTCCTTGGGTAAGGGCGATGAAATCTTGACCGTCGGGGGCCTTGCCGGTCGCATCGTTGACTTAGACGAGACCTATATCGTGATCGAAATTAGCCGCGTTGACGAAAAGTCCGTGACGATTACGATGCAGCGTGGCGCCGTGCAAACCGTTTTGCCGCGCGGCACGATTAAGTCGATTTAAAAAGTACGAAATTATGCACACGAAGCGCGCAAGGACTCCCTTGCGCCTTTCGTGCTTTCAAATACGAAAAAAAGAGCTACATCGAAGTAGCCAGACTTGAAGGAAATCACGCATGAATCGATACCCGCTTTGGAAATACATTCTCATCGCCGTGGTGCTCGTTGTCGCATTCGTGTACACGTTGCCTAACTTTTATGGTGAGTCGCCAGCGGTACAGGTAAGTTCTGCTAAATCCACCGTGAAGATTGAGGAGCGCACCTTAGATCGCGTCGAAGCCGCGCTAGCTGAAGCGAAACTTAAACCCAATGGTGTTTTCTTTGAGCGTGGTGCTCAGCAAAACACGATTCGTGTGCGCTTTGATCCCACACAAGGTGAAGAGCAACTTTTAGCGCGTGAAGTGCTTGAGAAAACGTTGAATCCTGATCGCACAGATCCAAGCTACATCGTTGCTCCTAATTTGGTTCCGAATACACCGCAGTGGCTTTTAAGCATTAATGCCTTGCCCACCTACTTAGGTTTGGACCTTCGAGGTGGTGTGCACTTCCTACTACAAGTGGATATGCATTCTGCGATTCTCAAAAGAGCAGAATCCACGGCCGCTGACCTTCGCACGCAGTTTCGTGAAAAGAGAATTCGTCACGCGGGTATTACACGCCTTGGAACAAAAATCGAGATTGCCTTTAATAACGAAGAAGATAGGGCTCGCGCGCTTGACTTGATGCGCAATACGCAGCCCGATCTCTCCTTTAAGCCCGTCGAGCAAGAAGGAAAATACATGATTGCCGCTGAGCTCTCGCAAAAGGCAATCAAGAACGTTCAAGAGTATTCCTTAAAGCAAAACATCTCGACATTGCACAACCGTATTAACGAATTGGGTGTTGCAGAACCCGTGATTGCGCAGCAAGGCGCAGATCGCATTGTCGTGCAGTTGCCTGGTATTCAAGATACGGCAAAAGCCAAAGACATCTTAGGCCGTACGGCAACCCTTGAAGTACGTATGGTTGACGATACGCCTGAAGCTTACGCGCAACTTCAACAGGGCAATGTCCCCTTTGGTGATGAGCGTTACTTTGACCGTGAAGGACATCCTGTTTTAGTTAAGCGCCGCGTCATTCTCACTGGCGAAAACTTAAACGATGCGCAGCCAGGCTTCGATCAACAAACGCAAGAGCCGACGGTGAACCTTTCCTTGGACAACAAGGGCGCTCGTATCTTTAAGGATGTGACGAGAGCTAACGTCGGAAAACGTATGGCGATCATCCTTTTTGAAAAGGGTAAGGGCGAAGTGGTTACAGCGCCCGTGATTCGTCAGGAAATTGGCGGTGGTCGCGTTCAGATTTCTGGTCGCATGACAACGATTGAAGCGACCGACACAGCTTTACTTCTTCGTGCGGGTTCTTTGGCAGCTCCCATGGAAATCGTTGAAGAGCGCTTAATTGGACCGAGCTTAGGCGCAGATAACATTAAAGCCGGTTTCAAATCGACGCTTTACGGCTTTGGCATTGTGGCAATCTTTATGATGCTTTACTACTCGGTGTTTGGCGTCGTGTCGGCCACATGTCTACTTTGTAACGTGATGTGCTTGATTGCAGTGCTTTCGATGCTACAAGCAACACTGACGCTACCTGGTATCGCGGCTATTGCGTTGACTCTCGGCATGGCTGTGGACTCGAACGTTCTTATTAACGAACGCGTAAGAGAAGAGTTGCGAGAAGGGCGAACGCCACAACTTGCGATTAGTGAAGGGTACGACGCGGCCTTTAACACGATTATCGACTCGAACTTAACGAGCTTAATCGCGGGTATCGCATTGTTGATTTTTGGCTCAGGACCTGTGCGAGGCTTTGCTGTCGTTCACTGTTTAGGCATCATGACATCAATCTTTACGTCAGTGACAGTGTCTCGCTCATTGATTAACCTAATTTACGGTCGCGTGAAAAAGCTCTCGCACATTCGCGTTGGCCAAGCTTGGGACCCGCACGGCAAAGACCGTACGGCCAAGCACTATCAGAAGTAAAAGGGGGACATCATGGAATTTTTCCGTATTCATAAAACAATCCCCTTCATGCGCTATTCGCTCATCTTGAACTCAATTTCTGTGGTGAGCTTTTTGGTGGCGGTGTATTGGATTTTCTTTCATGGCTTGGCGTTCTCGATTGAATTCACGGGTGGCACGCAGGTTGTGGTGCAGTACCCAGAGGCAGTTTCCGCTGAAGCCGTACGCCACGACATCAAGGAGGGCTTGGGCGTAGAAGCCGCTGTCCAAAACTATGGCACAGCGCGCGACTTAATGATTCGCATGCCCTTAAAGGAAGGCGCGGATTCTGGTCATCAGGCCCAAGAACTGATGAAGGTCTTGTCTGCGAAAGACTCTGGCGTACGCATGATGAATAACGAGTACGTGGGCCCGCAAGTGGGTGAAGAGCTCGCAAGCGACGGGTTAACCGCTCTGTGCCTTGTGGTCTTTGGCATCATGATGTATTTGGCGTTCCGATTCGAGTGGAAGTTCTCGGTCGCGGCCATCATCGCGAACCTTCACGACATCATTATTGTGGTCGGTATCTTTGCTGTGATGCAGTGGGAATTCTCGCTACCAGTCTTAGCGGCTGTCCTTGCCGTTCTCGGGTACTCAGTCAATGAATCCGTGATTATTTTCGATCGCGTGCGTGAACACTTTAGAAAGATGCGTCGCGTTGATACCGTTGAGATTATTAATTCAGCAATTACGGCGACGATTTCTCGAACAGTGATTACTCACACATCCACCTTGGCGATGACGCTTTCGATGTTTTTCTTCGGGGGCCCCGCGTTGCACCACTTCTCCCTGGCGTTAACGATTGGTATTTGCTTAGGCATTTACTCCTCGATTTTCGTTGCGGCGGCGATTGCGCTTTACCTTGGTGTAAAACGTGAAGATCTCGTCAAGCCCATCCGTCACGATGAGGTGGAAGCGAACGTCCCGTAATCGAAATTGTTTGGAATTTGCAGGTGTTTTAAGCGGGCCAAAGGCCCGCTTTGCATTAGTGCGTGTAGTGAAGAGTGTGAAGCGTAAGTCCTTTAAGCGCCTCGGAATTACGATTGGGCTTTCCTGCTGAAGTTTGGGGAAGGGCTTTAACCCACGCAATGCGCCTTGGGCACTTAAATGGCGAAAGGCGATTTTTCAATTGTTCTTTTAAAGCTTCGTCGCAAAGAGGATTTTCTTTTGCGATAAGAAGCGCGGTGACAATCGCGCCCCAAGTTTCATCGGGCGTTCCTAACACTAAAGAGGCTTTAATTCCCTCAATCGAATTTAAGGCAAGTTCGACTTCAGTGGGGTAGACGTTTTCGCCTCCTGTGACAATTAAATCGGTGCGACGGGCGTAAACGGTGACTACTCCCTCTTCGGTAATTTCTCCAATGTCTCCCGTATCAAACCAGGCGCCTTTTTCTAGTGGCGTGTGCCCCCAGTAGCCACGCATGACCATTGGGCCGCGAACATGAATCGTTTCATTTTCGATTTTAAGTTCGGCTAGCGCGTTGGCCTTGGGAGTGGCTTTTGGATTGAAACGCTCTTTGTAGGAGCTTGTCACAATATTGCTTGCTGTCTCTGTCATTCCATAGGTTGTCACAATAGGGAGTCCCTTTTCTTTTGCTTTCGTTAAAAGGGTTTGCGACGCGCTAGCTCCCCCTAAAAGGATTGTCCGAAAAGCTTTGGGTGGCGTCCAATTCGGAAACTCATCCATGAGTTTTACAAGCATCGTGGGAACAATGGAGGCAAGCGTGATGTGATTGGCCTGTAACGCAGCAATAAAGTCTTTCGCGCAAAAGTGTGGGAAAAGAACGATACTGCTTCGCGCAATGAGAGACCTCGTCAAAATCGAAAGACCACCGATCCGAGAAACCGAAAGACTCATGAGCCACGCATCATTGGCGCTTAATGGGATGTTTTGAGCGCTTGAATAGGCGCTAGCAACAAGGGCTCCTCGTGTGAGCATCGCGGGTTTCGGTGTTCCACTTGTCCCAGAGGTTAAAAGAATTGCGGCAACGTCGCTTGCAACGGGCTCTTGAATCGCCTCTAATGAAGTAAGGATGGATTCTTTTTCGTGCTCGGTTAATGTC
>CAVCTI010000135.1:7528-10531 GCA_963604755.1 Duodenibacillus sp.
AAAGAAAGGGAATTCGTTGTTCAAAAAGTGCGTAAATCGTCACAAAGACATCTAACGTATTTTCTCCAACGAGAATATACGGGCGCCCTGCTTTTGGGCGCACAAGAGTTTTGATGCGGCTTTCGACTAGCCCCAGCAACCGATCATAGGCAATTGCTTCATCTGCCGTGCGAATCGCAATCCCGCAGGGTGTATCAAGAGCTGCAGCTCGAACTGAAAGAAGTCGAGAACTAAGACTTTCAAAATCAATCATGGCGATTCTAGGGTAGGCGCTTAAATTTGGAGAAGTCAGGTCGACGCTTTTCCAAGAAGGCGTTCTTTCCTTCTCGCCCTTCTTCTGTCATGTAATAAAGCAGAGTGGCGTTACCAGCAAGTTCCTGTAGGCCTGCCTGCCCATCACAATCGGCGTTGAGTGCGGCCTTAAGGCAACGAATGGCTAACGGGGAATTTGCGAGAATTTCTCGGCACCACTGTACGGTTTCTGCTTCTAATTCTTTATAGGGGACAACTTTATTGACTAACCCCATGTCAAGCGCTTCCTTTGCGTCATAAAAGCGCGCTAAAAACCAGATTTCTCGCGCTTTTTTCTGTCCAACAATGCGAGCCATATAGCTTGCACCCCAGCCACCGTCAAAAGATCCCACGCGAGGCCCTGTCTGACCGAACTTCGCGTTATCGGCAGCAATCGTCAAGTCGCAAAGCATGTGAAGAACGTGACCGCCACCCACGCACCACCCTGCAACCATCGCAACGACAGGCTTCGGGCATGTGCGAATCTCACGCTGAAAATCAAGGACGTTTAATCGTGGTGTTCCGTCTGAGCCCACATAGCCGCCCGTTGCGCGAACCTTCTGGTCGCCCCCTGAGCAAAAGGCGAGTTCTCCTTTCCCCGTGAGAATCACAACACCGATGTCGGCGTCGTCTCGGGCGTCAGCGAGTGCTTCGCGCATCTCTTTTACAGTAAGAGGCCGAAAGGCGTTTCTCACTTCAGGGCGATTAATCGTAATCTTTGCGATTCCTTCGGCTTTCTCATAAAGGATGTCGGTAAAGATTCCTGCGCTTTTCCAATTTGGGATGCGCAGAAGCTGTGATGTGTCAAGCATCGGTTGCATTCTTATTTCTCCAAAAAATATCGAGGGATTGTAGCGGTTCTTATCACTTGAAATTTTTTCAACAGCCAACTCTTAAGTAAGCGTACATCGCTTTATGCAGGTGTTGGTTACCTTTATATCGTTGATCGATTCGATGAAGAAAAAGAAACAACAAAGGTCGTTGAAGGAGCTATTGGCATTACTCACAGCTTCTAATCGCATTGCGATATGAACTATCGCACGAATGAGATAAATGGCCTACTTTGTTCTTCGGAATCGGTAGGCCTTTTTGCCGCCTGATGATTTAGGTTCGAAGATTGCGCTGGAGGGAAAAAAGCAGCAAACCCTTGAAGCAAGTTTGCGGCGCATAGGCAGTATGCTGTAGAAAAAATAAGATGTTTTCTCTAGAAATTGTTTTTTTCGCAACAGACAACAGTAAAGCCACCAAAACTTTGTTGTAAGCGTGTATTTATGGTGTTTATCTTTTCGTTGTTCAACGGAGATTTCTCCCACGAAAGAAACGCTCAAGTGCGAGCTTTTGAGAAAGCCTTCGAGGTCATGAGTTTTTTGAATTTGCTAAATTAGGAGATATACGAATGAAAAAGCAAGTTCTCGCGTGCGCTGTCGCTGCCGCGTTTGCAACAGGCGCCTTTGCTGCCGAAGTTACAGTTTATGGTGGTATTGACACAGGTCTTGTCTACAGCCACAGCAAGAAGGGTTCTGAAGAATCCTCTAATTCCTTTGTGATGAGTAGCGGCATTAGCTCTGCCTCTCGTTGGGGTATCAAGGGCGGCGAAGATCTCGGCAACGGTTACTCCGTGAGTTTTGATCTTCAGAGTGGCTTTAACTCTGATGACGGTACATTGGGTCAGAGTGGTCGCCTCTTTGGCCGTGAAGCTCGTTTGACAGTTGCTGGCCCCTTCGGCGAATTAAGTTTTGGTCGTATGGGTGCTCTTACATCCTCTGCTGGTACCTATGACATCTTCATGGGTTATGCCGATGTCTACGATGGTGGTTGGTCTACTGCCATTGGCACAAGCAACTTCTTCTACGATCATGCGCGTTGCGACAATATGGTCACATACGCTACACCGTCTCTTGCTGGTTTCAAGGCCTATGCCCAGTATTCCTTTAAGGTTGATAACGACAAAGACGGTACAGAAGGCCGTAACTCTTCTAAGCGTTACGCTGGTGTTGGCGTGACCTATGAAAATGGTCCGTTTGCTGCGGTTGCTGTCTTTGATTCCATCATGAACCCGACAGCCGATACTGTTGCGAAGAAAGACAGCCGCACATTTAGCGTCGGCGGCAGCTACGACTTTGATGTTGCCAAGGTCTTTGTTGGTTACCAGTACGGCAGAAACGAAAACTATGCTGGCGGCTACGATACAACGGATTTAAAGGAATCTCTTGGGAATGCTAGCTATGCTACATACAACACACAGGTCAAGGGCCACAACTTCCACGTTGGTGTTTCCGCTCCTGTTTGCGAAGGCACATTGAGCTTTGGTGCCTACTACACGACAGTGAAGTCTGTTAACGTTTCTGATAACAAGTTAAAGAGCTACAACGTCGCCGCGACATACACCTATCCGCTTAGCAAGCGCACATACGTCTTCGCTGGCACGGGTTACCGCGAAACCAAGTTTGAATTTTCCACTGGAAGCCTCAAGACAAAGGTGTTTGACGCGACAGTTGGTCTGCACCACAATTTCTAAGAGTGACTGGGCCTAAGCCCGAACTCAAAGAAAAGTACAGTTAAGAAAGGGTAGGTTCGTTCCTACCCTTTTTTCATATTCTGAATGGATTCGTTCGCAACAGAAAATTCAAAAAATCGTTAGGGCTTTATTTGCAGTACTCCCGTGCCTGGCCTATCTTTTCAATATCAAGCAAGGTTTTCACCATGATTTCT
>CAVCTI010000136.1:0-2413 GCA_963604755.1 Duodenibacillus sp.
GGCCCGATGCCGATAGCCCCAAGTGGGACCATGAATGGGAGGCAGAACTTGTTCGGGAACGACTTTCCCAATATGCCAAAGGGTATCTAATAAAACGCGCTGCTTAAAGGCGACTTGGGCATTGGCCTCAATGTGCTGCATCGCGCAACCGCCACACGAGCCCGGCCCCATCCCAAAGTACGGGCACTTGGGTTCGACTCGCATGAAAGACGGGTTTTCGATTTGAAGGGCAATACCCACTTCAAAACTCGGTTTATTGCGTACTCGTTCGTAAAGAACCGTTTCACCAGGAAGCGCTCCTTCAACGAAAACAACCTTCCCGTCGTTATGCCCTACGCCTCGACCTTCAGCGTCCAAGCGTTCAATTTGAATTGTTGCCTGCGCACGAGGCTTTTTCTCTCGACTCACAGAGCTGTCCTATTCGCTTAAATACGGGATGGGGTCAATGGGTTTTCCTTGGCGAACCTCAAAGCGCAATTTCACGCGACTTGCGTCCGAATCACCCATTTCGGCAATCTGTTGGCCGGCGCGAACGCTTTCGTTTACACGAACCAAAATCTTCGAAGTGTTCCCGTAGACCGTAATAAGAGGAGTCTTCCCTTTCCCAGGAAGCCTCACGTTGTGGCGCACAATCACAAACTGTCCGTAGCCAGGTGCATTGCCTCCGACATACTGCACGGTGCCATCTAACACAGCGTAGATGGGGTCGCCCTTATTTCCAGCGATATCGATTCCCATCTTGGTTTCTTTAAAGGTGGCGATGACGTCTCCCTTAGCGGGCCACATAAATTGAATTTCGCCTCGGGCTGCGGCTTCGCGCGCCGCTTTTTGCTCGGCAATTTTGCGTTGTGCGGCCTCATCAGCGGTTTCGGGGCGCTTTGCCGTTTCAACTGTGGGCGCCGTATCTAAAGATTCTGCTGTTGTGCTCTGAACAGCGGCTTCTGGGGTGGCGTTGGCTAACTCAGCGGCAGTCTTTGGGATGCGAAGCTCTTGGCCAATCGAAAGCGTTGTCACATCTTTGATGCCATTTAGTGTTTGCAGTTGCCGGGGATTAACGCCATAGCGTACCCCAATGTTGTAGAGCGTATCTCCTGCGGCAACAACGTGGATTCTTCCGCTATCAACAGGAGCCGTGTCTCTTGCTAAATGTTCGGGCGCCTTCTTAACGGGTTCTGTCGCGTCGATTGCATAGGACTCGACCTTGGCGGGTTTCGTTGTCGCATCATAGGTTCCTGTGCGATCTTCAATCGGGGCCATGGTGCTCGTTGTCGAGCACCCTGCCAAAATACCCGCTATCGTCGCTAAACCAATCCATACACCCTTTTTCACATTTATCTCCTCAATAGCAAATCAAACTTCTGAGAAATCTCGTCATTGCCTTTTACGTCTGAACTATCCATTGTAAGCGTTGTCACTGAGGCATACCCTCTTTTGACCGCTGAAAAGTCCGTTCCCGCCTCAAATTGGGCAGGCCAAATTTGATCGCCTAACATAAAGCGCGATTCGCTCCCGTTAGAAGCGACGCATGTGGCGCTCTTGGGGTTTGGCCACCTGCCAAGTCGAGTGACCTCAATGCCTTTTAAGTCCTTAATCGGGCAATCAGGGACATTGACATTAAGTAAAACGTTTTCTTTACTCTTAAAGCCTGAAAGTGCCCTCAGTAACCGTAGTGTCACATCCGCTGCGGTTTCAAAGTGTCCGAGTTTTTCATCAACAAGGCTCACCGCAATCGCATTAATGCCAAATAAGGGGCCTTCGCGTGCGGCACCGACCGTGCCCGAATAAAAGACATCGTCTCCTAAATTCTTCCCCGCATTAATTCCACTAATGAGTAGATCTGGTTTTTTCTCGAGCAACCCCGTAAAAGCCAAATGCACACAATCGGCTGGTGTGCCATCGACAGTAAAAACGTTCGGGGAGAGCTCGGTTACCGTTAAGCTTCTTCTTACGGTTAAAGCAGAAGACGCAGCGCTCTGATTCTTATCGGGGACAACAACAGTGACGCGCGCAAAAGGGGTTAACGCCTCAATAAGCGCAGTTAGCCCTGGAGCCCCGATTCCATCATCGTTACTCACAAGAACATCGCCAAAAAACGTATTGCAATCCAAAAGAAAATCCCCTAAGCGATCAATGTAGCGGCGATTTTACTAGTGAATTTGAAAAGCCCCGCGGATTTCGCATCTTCTATAACGAATTTTCACAAACTTTTCTTTAGAATGCGTTTCGATTTGTTAGCGCCTTCGAGAGGATTTAAAACTATTTCCTTTCTCGCAAGGCTCACAGAATTTACTAAGGAGTTATCTAGCATGGATCAGTATTTCCAGCGTTTGAGCATCTATTTAAAAGGCGGTCAGACAATTAGCGTTGACTTCCAGACCCAGGATCCCGCGAAAGTCAATCCTCAGATTGAAGC
>CAVCTI010000137.1:0-3613 GCA_963604755.1 Duodenibacillus sp.
ATGAGCCAGCCCGTATCAGTCCGCAATCTCGGACTGACACTAAAAGAGGGGCTACTGCCCCTCGAAACCGCATCTGTAAGGGTGCGGTAGTTCATGAGAAGCTCACTTTCAAAGAAAAGCGCGGCGTTAAGTTCTTTTTTATAGAACTCGATACCCCTCTAAGTTAGTCATCGTCATCTACGAAAGAATCCTCGTTTTCAGAAAGTTTTCGAAACCACTTCGGAGGATTCTTTTCCATGGGCGAATCGCAAAACATGTTTTTGTCAAAGGCGCATGGTTTAACGTGCCAACGATCTAAATCTTGAGAAAAAGCCTCTGCCCATTCGAACATCGAACTCATACATCTTACAGAACTCACATCCCAGGCATTTAATGGTTGATTAAATCGAGTTGTAACATAGAACATACTATCCATATTCGTGACTCGGCTTACATCCCAGACATTTAATTCTTGGTTAAAGCAAGACGCATCATTAAACATTTCGTGCATGTCGGTAACGCGTCTAACATTCCAGTTGTCAAGGGGTTGATTAAAGCAATCCGCAGAAGAAAACATTCCATGCATGTCAGTAACAGCGGAAACATCCCAGTTGTTTAATTCTTGGTTAAAGCAAGATGCACCTTGAAACATCTCGTGCATGTCTGTGACGTGTTGGACGTCCCAATCATTTACGGGCTGATTAAAGCAAGAGGCCCAGCAAAACATATCGCTCATATTCGTAACCGATGCAACATTCCAAGAGCCAATCGGTTGATTAAAGGCAGATGCCCCGTAAAACATGTAAGCCATGTTGCGGACATTTGAGACATCCCATTTATCTAAGGGTTGATTAAAGCTTGAAGCACCAAAAAACATTGAATTCATATCAACGACATGACTCACATCCCAATTGTTAAGTGCCTGATTAAAGCTAACGGCTCCCAAAAACAACGAACTCATATTTGTGACGCGGTTTGTTACCCAATTGCCAACGGGTTGATTAAAACTTGAAGCTTTCTCAAACATTGCTTTCATATTAGTGACGCTGCTTACATTCCACGAGCCAATGGGTTGATTAAAGTTTTTGGCGCGGCAAAACATCAAATCCATATCTGTTACTGAACTGACGTCCCAAGAGTCAACGGCTCCGTTAAAACTGAAAGCGTCAGAAAACATCGAACTCATATCCTCAACATGACTTACATCCCAACGATCTAGATCTTGATTGAAATCGTAGGCGCTCACGAACATAAAGCTCATATTCGTCACTGAACTTACGTTCCACTTGTTAAGCGGTCGATTAAAACGCTTTGCGCAACAAAACATCGCTTTCATGTTCGTTACAGAACTGACGTCCCAGTCATTAATTTCCTGGTTAAAGTTTGTGGCTACAGCAAACATCGAACTCATATCAATGACTTGGCTTACGTCCCAAGAACCAATCGGTTGATTAAAGGATTTGGCTTCATTAAACATTTCATGCATGTCGGTAACATTCCTAACGTTCCAAGCGCCAATGGGTTGGTTGAAAGAAGTCGCCTCCCGAAACATCTCATGCATATCCGTGACGCTACTGACGTTCCACGCACCGATTGCTTGGTTAAAACTTTTGGCTTCGTAAAAGAGCTTTGGCATCTTCTTAACCGATTTGACGTTCCATTTGTTTATGGGCTGGTTAAATGCGAGGGCCCCGGAAAACATCGCGCTCATATCTTCGACGTGAGAGACATCCCAGGAGCCAATGGCGCCATTAAAGGCGTCAGCGCCAGCAAACATCTTTCGCATCGTTTTGACGTAACACACATCCCAGCGATCGAGATCTTGATTAAAGGAGATGGCGTATTGAAACATCAATGACATATCCGTAACCGAAATCACATCCCAAGAATTTAGAGGCTCGTTAAAGTCAAGCGCACAGGAAAACATGCGGCGCATGTTTTTGACATGCGAAACATTCCACGTATTTAGCGGCTGATTAAATCGCGATGCCGCTTCAAACATCGCACTCATGTCTTCAACGCAAGAGACGTCCCAAGAACCAATGGGTTGATTAAAACTCCTGGCGCTTGAAAACATTTCGCTCATATCAACAACCGAACTCACATCCCACGCATCAAGATGTTCATTGAAGTTTTCGGCTTCATAAAACATGGCGTGCATGTCTTTCACAGAACTCACGTCCCACTTATTGATCGGCGCATTAAAGACGTGGTTGCAGTAAAACATCGAATTCATATCGGTAACGTGTGAGGTGTCCCAAGATTCGATTCCGGCAAAGTCCGTGCGCCTTGCGCAGCAATCGGGCGCAAATAGGCGAGACATATCCGTAATCAAAGAGGTGTCAATGTCGCCTAAATGGATATTGGGATTGTCAACAAAGGCAATGAGTTCGGCTTTGGTTTTCGGTCTATAGGGTTTCATTTAAATGCTCCAGTTTTTCTTAAGAGTCTTTGAGACGATTTTTTTTCGTTTTAGAAAACGCATCTTTAAAAAGCGTGAGTCCTTCTCTTAACGAGGGCAAGGGTCTTTATGCTTTTAGGCCGATAACGGTGCTTCTCGCAGCCACCCTAAAGAGAGGAGACCAAGAAGGTTCGCTTCTAAAAGAGATGCCCTTACAAACAAATCATGAGCCAAGGATAGGAAGGGAAGCGTCATTTATTGACGCAAAAAAAGAGGCAAAAGAGAAATCAAAAAAAGAGCGCGTCAAGGAAACGAGCCGCAGGGAGAACTCGGACGTTCTGAGAGATCACCGATAAAAAGGAAAGCGAATTTTTTGCCGTAAAAGAAATGAGCCTTTTTACCCGTGCGCTTTTTTTAGGCGCCAAGTCTTTCCTATTGAAATCTTTATTTGGCGAAGCCTTGAGGTATTACCGAGAGTAAGGGGAGAGCGCCGAAAAGTTCTCGATATAGTGACTCCATAGAAAAGCAGACTCGCATTGAGTCCTGAAGATTTCATCAGTAAGAATAGGAGCGAAACACTATGATGCAAGACTGGCCTTTCAAGATGCCAGCGGTTGGCGACAATACCAAGTACGGTGAAGTTGTTGTTATTGTCGAAGATCTTAATTCTCGCTATGTCGATTGGCTTGAGCCAGCCGTGGAGATTGCCCGGGAAAGAGGGCTTAGCTATGGCACGGGAGAAGAAATGAAGTTCTTCGAAGCGCTCGAGGTGGACTTTTTCCCGCTTGACTATGGTACACCTTGGACAGGGGGCGGTACGGCCTTCATCGGTGTCAAAACGAGCCTCGATAGCCGCGAGGAGTTTCTAAAAAAGGCGATGAAAGCGGCCGAAGAATTCGAGCCCTCGGATTGCTAAAAAGAAGTGCCCTTAAGCTTTTAGTGAGTAAAGAAGGTTGGCTACCGAATAATAATGATGCGTGATTTTGGAATGGTTCAGGACTGCGACAGAACGATTTTTCGAACGGTGCAAAACGTCAACTTTCGCGAGTTCCTTCGAAAAGCCATTAGGGATTGCCCTAGCGCTGTTCCGTTAGGCGGAACTTTCTTTCAAAAACCTCGGGTAAAACGAGGTTGTCTTGTAACAAATTCAAAGCTTTTCTTTGGCCGACTCCGATACACTCGTCTATAGAGTTAAGCGCCTCCCGAGTTTGACAGTTACTTTTTGAACAAACC
>CAVCTI010000138.1:0-8405 GCA_963604755.1 Duodenibacillus sp.
GCGAAGCAGCTGCTCGAGCAGCATCTCGATCATTACAAGGCGTTTTTTCCAAAGAAATTCAAGAGCTTAACGAAGAATTGCTTTCTTTGCGTATCTATGTGGAAGCAACGCTCGATTTCCCTGAAGAAGAAGTCGATTTCATTGAAAAAGGAAACATACGCAAGAACGTTTCCCTTTTGCTTGAAAGACTAGAGAGAATCAATAAGGCCGCCATGCGTGGTAAAACATTGCGCGATGGTCTTCATGTCGTTTTAGTTGGAGAGCCTAACGTTGGAAAGAGTTCTCTTATGAATGCGCTTGCAGGGCGTGATGTTTCTATTGTCACCGAAGTAGCGGGAACAACGCGCGATCGCATTGAGTGTGAGATTAATCTTGACGGTTTACTGATTAAAGTCACGGATACGGCAGGATTGCGGGAAACTAAGGATATTGTGGAGTCTCTCGGGGTTCAAAGAGCAAAAGAAGCCGTGGAATCAGCCGATGTGGTGATTTTCCTTAAGGAGGCTTCAAAGAAAGTCGTTGAAAAAGAAGAACTGGCCTTCTTAGCTGGCCATATCCGAAGCGGTGTCACATATTTAAATGTCGTCAATAAGATTGATTTATGTCCCGACCCCTCCCCTTTGACGAAAGACGACATCTTTATCTCGGCAAAGACTGGAGCTGGGCTAGATACTCTTGTCTCTAGACTTAAGTCTTTGGCAGGGCTTGAAAGCGGTGAAGGCGACTTTCTTGCAAGAGCTCGCCACTTGGAATGCCTATCTCGAGCCAAGGAAAGTTTAGAGAAAGTGAGTCTTAACCTAGAAGCGATGAATCTTGAACTTGCTGCCGAGGAAATGAGGCTTGCTGGTAATGCTCTAGGGGAAATCGTGGGAGAAACACTGCCTGATGACATCTTAGGAAGAATCTTTGCAACGTTCTGTATTGGAAAGTAGCGCAGAATTTAACCTCTCCCCTACTCTTAAGCTTAAATCGAGACAGATTCAAGAATCGAATGTTTCACGTGAAACAATCCAAAAAAGCGTCTTTCTAGCTAAAGAAGTACCACATTATTTTGAGTCTGATATTCCAAGAAGAAATAAATCAGAGATTCTTTGCAACTTTTTGAAATCTGTTGTCGGAAAATTGCAATAAATCTAAGACGATGCTCGTCTTGCTCATTAGAATGTCACTCACTTAAAAATCAAAATTGAATGTTTCACGTGAAACAATAAAAAATGCAAAGCATGGGATTATTTGATGTTATCGTCATTGGTTGCGGGCATGCGGGTGCTGAGGCATGTCTAGCCGCTGCGCGCATGGGGGCCAAGACGCTTCTAATTACTCAAAATATTGATACGATTGGGGAACTTTCTTGCAACCCTTCTATCGGCGGCATTGGTAAAGGGCATCTTGTTAAGGAGCTTGATGCGATGGGAGGCGCCATGGGCGCCGTAACGGACGCTTCAGGGATCCAGTTCCGTATTTTGAATGCCTCTAAGGGACCTGCTGTTAGAGCAACTCGTGCGCAAATCGATCGCGCAATTTATAAGCAGGTTATGCGCTCTCGTATTGAGAACCAGAAGAACTTATTCATCGTTCAGCAAACGATTGACGACATTCTTGTTGAAAACAATCATGTCATAGGTGTACGGACAAAGATTGGTGTTGAATTTGGTGCTAAAGCCGTTGTCCTTTGCGCAGGAACCTTTTTAAATGGTTTGGTGCACGTTGGACTAGAGCATTATCCAGCGGGACGTGTTGCGAACCCCCCTAGCCTACGTTTGGCTAAACGTTTAGAAGAATTGGGTTTGCCAAAAGGTCGCCTTAAGACAGGAACTCCCGCTCGAATTGATGGACGTTCGATTGATTTTTCTAAATGTGTCGAGCAGCCTGGCGATTTAGAGCCTATCCCCTCTTTCTCTTTAATGGAACCTGGTATTGAGCATCCCCAACAGGTTTCATGCTGGATTACGCACACAAATAAGAAGATGCACGAGATTATTCTCAACAATCTTGATCGCTCCCCGCTGTATGCCGGTGTTATTGAGGGAATTGGGCCGCGTTATTGTCCATCAATCGAAGATAAGATTCATCGCTTTAAGGGAAAGGATTCACATCAAATCTTTTTGGAGCCCGAAGGTCTTTCTACAAATCTTTTTTATCCGAATGGAATCTCAACATCGCTTCCTTATGATGTTCAGATAGAGATGATTCATTGTGTTCCAGGACTTGAAAATGCCCATCTCGTTCGCCCTGGTTATGCTATTGAGTACGATTACTACGATCCGAGAGCACTAAAGAGAACATTTGAAACACAGGCCATTAATGGACTTTACTTTGCAGGGCAAATTAACGGCACAACAGGGTATGAGGAAGCTGCCGCCCAAGGATTGTTAGCAGGAGCCAATGCTGCAGCCGAAGCTCTCGGTAAAGAGCAATGGGAACCGCTTCGCAGCGAATGCTATTTAGGTGTTTTAGTCGATGACCTAACAACACGCGGTGTGACTGAGCCCTACAGAATGTTTACAAGTCGCGCGGAGTATCGTCTCTCTTTACGCGAAGACAATGCTGACGTAAGACTTTGTGCAAAAGCCCGTGAAATGGGACTGCTTGATGACGAAAAATGGTCTAGGTATCAAAGAAAGCACGAAGCTGTTGAAAAAGAATTAAGTCGTCTTAAGTCAACGTGGGTTACGCCTCAGGGTTTGTTACCAGGCGAGGCAGAACGCGTTTTAGGTAGTCCCATTGAACGCGAGTACTCTTTAGCTGCTTTGCTTTCACGCCCAAGAGTGGAGTACAAAAATCTTGTTACGCTAAAGAAGGTAAACGGAGAAAATGTTTCACGTGAAACATTAGACAACGAAACAGAGATTGAACAGGTCGAAATCTCGCTTAAATATAAAGGCTATATTGATCGACAAACAGAAGAAATCAAGAAAGCCGCAGCGCACGAACAAACACGATTGCCCGAAGATATTGATTACGACGCTGTAGCGGGACTTTCATTTGAAGTGCGCCAGCGCTTAAAAGATGTGCGTCCAGAGACGTTAGGGCAGGCGGGACGTATTTCAGGTGTGACACCGGCGGCGATTTCTTTACTGATGGTGCATTTAAAACGTTTAAAGTGGGGAAAGTCGTGACCATTCTTTGTGCCGAGAGAATTATTTCTGACGCTCGCACGATGGGCCTTACGTTAACCGAACAACAAGGCGAGCGTTTGGCCGAGTTTGGTCGGCTCTTACTGAAATGGAATAGGGTATATAACCTCACGAGCATTACTTCTGAAGAAGATGTTCTCACGAAACATATTTTGGATGCGTTAAGTTTTGTTGCGGCAATTCAAGATAGAAAGCTCACCTCAATTCTTGATGTTGGAAGTGGAGGAGGGCTACCAGCGATACCTCTCGCAATTGTTCGAGAAGAAGTTGAAGTGACGATGATTGACTCGGTACAGAAGAAAACGTCTTTTTTGCAGCAGGTTATCGTGCAACTAGGGTTAAAAAATACCAAGGTTGTTCACTCGCGAATAGAAGATTTTTCGGATAGCTTATGTGATGCCGTTACAGCTCGAGCATTTGCTACTTTAGAAAAGACAGTTTCATTAACGAAGCGTTTTCTAAAACCCACGGGAAGGTGGCTTTTGATGAAAGGGAAAGATCCCGTAGAAGAAATCGCAGAACTTCCTAGCGAGGTGACGGTGATAGAAAAGCGAGAATTAACGGTTCCAGGGCTCAATTCTGAGCGTTGTTTAATTGTAATTGAGCCTGTTAGATTATCAGTTGAAAAAGTTTGAGGCGAATTAAAAACGCCTGTTTTTAGGGAAAAGGCATAAAAAGCCTTTTATATCAAAAGATTAGAGATATAAAAAACGGCACTTTTGGAGATGGGTATGTTAAATGGTCCTGAAGGCTTGAGTTTTTATACGACACTCTTAATGGTGTTTTCCTCGTTCTTGCCTGCTCTAAACCCATTTGGCGGCTCGATGCTCTTTTTGTCTATGACAACGAGTCTTGAGCATGAAGAGAGGGCAAAGTTAGCTAGGCGCATTGCGTTTTATTCGCTATTGGTCCTTTTGGTGTGCCTTTATGTGGGAAACGTGATTCTGAACTTTTTCGGAATCTCAATAGATGTGCTTCGCGTTGCTGGCGGCATCGTGCTATTTAGTACGGGATGGCGAGTCTTGCATGATGGGGACGCAGACGGAGCAACATCTGTTAAAGGTCATGCGCCAGTTAAGCACGTCTTTTCGGAGATGGCGTTTTATCCATTTACGCTTCCGATTACCACGGGACCAGGTTCAATTTCTGTTGCAGTGGCCTTTGGCGCAACACCGATGCATAGCTTTGCAGAAATGGCAGGATGCCTTACGGCGATTGTTTTAAATTGCCTCGTGATTTGGATTTGCTACGCCTATAGCGATAGCGTCACGCGTGTATTGGGTGCCGTAGGTGCGAATACCTTTACGCGAATCTTCGCATTCATTCTGATTTGTATTGGTGTGTCGATATTCTGGACAGGATTTAGTGGCTTGTGGATGAGCATGCCTCATTAAGGAGAGTTGAAGCATGGCAAATGTTTTTTGTATTGCTAACCAAAAAGGTGGCGTTGGTAAAACAACGACAACAGTCAATCTAGCCGCTGCTCTGGCGCAATTAGGGCAGAAGGTCCTTTTGGTTGACCTCGATTCCCAGGGTAATGCCACGATGGGGTCGGGAATTGAAAAAGCTCAGTGTAATCCCACAATCTATGAAGTTTTGATTGGAAAAGCCAGCGTGAGAACGGCTATCGTCAAGGCCGAACAAAGCGGTTATGACGTGCTTCCTGCCAATCGTGAATTATCCGCCGCGGAGATTGAACTCGTTGAGTTTTCTATGCCAGATGAGCAACTCAAAAAAGCGCTCGATCCGCTCACAAAGGACTATGACTTTATCCTCATTGATTGCCCGCCATCGCTTTCTATTGTGACGGTTAACGCCTTTTGTGCTGCGATTGGCGTCATTATCCCGATGCAGTGCGAATACTTTGCCTTAGAGGGCTTAAGTGATCTTGTGAACACCGTAAAGAGGGTGCGTTACAACAAAAACGGTGAGTTGCGCTTGATTGGTCTTTTGCGTGTGATGTTTGATCCCCGTTTGACCCTTCAGCAGCAGGTCAGCGAGCAGCTCAAGGAAAACTTTGGCAATCGCGTCTTTGATACGGTTATCCCAAGAAATGTGCGCTTAGCAGAGGCGCCTTCCTTTGGGTTGCCTGGAGTGCTTTTTGAGCCCTCGAGCCGCGGAGCTCGGGCTTATGTGGAATTCGGTCGAGAGGTTCTTAGCCGGGTCGGAATTCGTAATGTACGCAGGAAAAAGGAGAAATAAATGGTCGCGAAGAAACAAAGACGAGGCTTAGGCCGCGGATTGACTTCTCTTTTAGGTGATGATGTTCCAGCGGTTGCAGCGAATAAAGACGTTGTTTCCGAAATTGATATCGAAAAACTCGTTGCCGGTAAGTACCAACCCCGTAGTCGCATGGAAATGGAGCGTTTAAATGAACTAGCCGCTTCAATTCGGGAGCAAGGGGTTATTAGCCCCATTGTGGTGCGTCCCATTAAAGGCGGAAAATTCGAGATCATAGCGGGAGAACGCCGTTTTCGTGCTTCTAAGATTGCGCAACGAAAAACTGTTCCTGCCATTGTGCGGCGCGTTCAAGATAAAGATGCACTTGCAATGGCGCTTATTGAAAACATGCAGCGTGAAGACCTCAACGCGATGGAAGAGGCTCAAGGAATCCGTCGTTTAATCGACGAATTCGGTTACACACATGAACAGGCAGCGCAGGCCATTGGTAGAAGCCGTCCTGCCACAAGTAACTTACTGCGGTTATTGACCTTAGCGAAACCGGTTCAGCGTCTTTTAATGGACGATCGCATTGAAATGGGACATGCCCGTGCACTTTTACCTCTAACGGGAGCCGAGCAGCTTGAATTAGCCAATGAAATCATTGCAAAAAACTTAAGTGTTCGAGATGCCGAGAAGATTTCTGAGCGCCGTAAAGAAGAAAAAGCGAAGAAACCAGCCAAGAAGGACGTTAAAAAGACTCGAGATGACAAAATTCTTGAAGAGCGGCTCTCTGAAGCGCTGGGCGCTCCTGTGCATCTCGTTCTGAAACGGAAAGGAAGAGGACAGATTGTCATTGATTTTGCTGATTTAGATGATTTGGACGCTATTGTTTCGAAGATAAGTCCAGAGGAGTAAGAAAACTAGCCAATCGGCGTAGTTTTCTTAGCCACTCGACTAGTTGTTAAAGTACGTACATATTCTTACAATACGCTGAAACTCAAAATGATGAGGTTAGAGTGAATCGACGCACGCTGATTCGCGTGATTTTTTGGCAGAATTGCCTTATTTTCGTTGCGGCTTTGTGCGGCGGTCTCGTTTTTGGGCTCAATTGCGGCCTATCCTGCGCGGCAGGAGGAGGCTGTGTTGTTATACCTAATACGGCTCTAGCCGTTTATTTGCTTGTAGCTCAGGCGAAAGGAAACGCAAATTCAGCGTCTCTTTTGCTTTTTGAGTTTTTGAAATTATTCGTAGCTTGTCTACTGATGTTTGTTGTAGCCAAGTACTACGTCGGTTTAAATTGGCCTGCAATGCTTTTTGGTATTGCAATCGGCGCATTCAGTAGTTTTGCGCTTATGGTTGGGAAATAGAGAGAATAAAAGGGATTCGCTAATATGGCTGGCGATGCACTCACACCGACGGGTTATATGCTGCACCATTTGCAGCACAACGCCTCGGTTCTCAAGCAATCAATTGTTGACTTCTCTGTCTTCAATTACGACACCATCTTCTTTTCCATTCTCATTCTTTGCGTGAGTCTTTGGCTTTTGAGAAAAGCCGCTTCAAAGGCAACAAGTGGCGTGCCAGGCAAATGGCAATGTGCCGTTGAAATGCTTGTTGATATGGTTGAAGAGCAAAGTAAATCGATTGTGCATGGCGATAGAAGCTTTATCGCTCCTGCGGCTCTCACCGTGTTTGTGTGGGTCACACTGATGAACGCAATCGACTTAATTCCTGTCGATCTTTTACCGTGGATTGCAGGATTCTTTGGAATTCATTATCTGCGCCCGCTTCCAACGGCGGACTTGAACGCAACGATGGGTATTTCCATCAGCGTTTTGATTTTATGCATCTATTATGGCCTGAAAATCAAAGGTGCTAAAGGTTTCTTACATAGCCTTTACGCTTCGCCCTTCGGTGACAAAGTGCTTCTTTGGCCATTTAACTTCGCATTAAATCTGATTGAATATATTGCGAAAACGGTTTCTTTAGGGATGCGACTTTTTGGAAATATGTATGCAGGCGAACTGCTCTTTTTCTTAATTGCGCTTCTCGGTGGATTTGCGATGTCCTTTGGCTTTGTTGGTGGCTCTCTATCGATTTTCGGGCAGATTGTTGCCGGTCTTGGCTGGTGGATTTTCCATATTTTGATTGTTTTATTACAGGCGTTCATCATGATGATGCTGACCTTGGTTTATCTTGGCCAGGCTCATGAGGATCACTGATTTTTTTCTTTCCTAAACGGAAAACTTTAAGGAGTTTGCAATGACTAACGTTGCGATGGTTGCTCTGGCCTGTGGCCTCATTATCGGTCTTGGGGCCCTCGGGGCATGCGTGGGCATCGGCGTTATGGGTTCTCGTTATCTCGAGAGCGCCGCTCGCCAGCCAGAACTGATGAATGCACTTCAGACGAAGATGTTCCTTCTGGCAGGTCTCATTGACGCGGCCTTCCTTATCGGCGTCGGCGTGGCCATGATGTTTGCATTCGCGAACCCGTTCGTCGGCTGATTGAAATTTTTCATCAATGACGGGGCTAGACGGCAGAACCGAACAGGTCGGTTGTAAGTTAGCCCAATGGGGTTTCGATAATGAACATTAATGCCTCTTTGTTTGTACAGATGGTCGTGTTCTTCATCGGATGTTTCATCACGATGAAGTACATTTGGCCGCCGCTGATTAAGGCGATTGAAGAGCGTCAGAAAAAGATCGCCGATGGGTTGGCTGCGGCAGAAAAGGGCAACAACGCTTTAAATGATGCGCAGATTAAAGGTCGCGAAATCGAAGCTGAAGCGCGTGCTCGCGCTTCTGTAATCGTTTCTGACGGAGAAAAGCGCGGTGCGAAGATTGTCGAGGAGGCCAAGCAGCAGGCGAAGGTTGAAGCCGATCGCATTGTTGCAGAAGCTAAGGCAGAAGCCGCTCAAGAGATGGATCGCGTGCGTGAGCAATTGCGCTCGGACGTTGCCGCTCTTGCTGTGGAAGGTGCGCAAAAAATTCTCGAGCGTGAGATCGATGCGAAGACGCATGCGAAGCTCTTGGCACAACTGAAGGCGAAACTTTAACTATGGCTGAACTTTCAACGATTGCACGGCCGTATGCTCAAGGTCTTTG
>CAVCTI010000139.1:0-2901 GCA_963604755.1 Duodenibacillus sp.
ACTTTGTGGAAGTAGCTCGCCAAAAAAGTTTCACGCTTGCTGCGCAAAAGCTTTTTATCACGCAACCGACGCTTTCGCGGCAGATTGCTGAACTTGAAGAAGAACTCGGGCAACGCCTTTTTAGTCGCACAACACGCAAGTTGGAACTGACGGAAAAAGGTGTCTTTTTATTTCAGGAAGCGCAAAACATCTTGGCGCTAATCGAGCGAACGAAAAAGGAAACAATGTCGACCGAAGACATCGCTGGAGACCTTGTTATCTGCGCAGCAGAAACGCCGGCGATGGAAATTGTGGTTTCAGCGATTAAAGATTTTTCGCGCGAGCGCCCGAATGTTCATTTTCATTTCTTAAGCGAAAACGCCCTTGATGCGGCAAATCACTTGCATCTGGGAAATGCGGATTTTGCAGTCTTTATCGCTCCGACGGATACAGAAGACTTTACGTGCCTAACTTTGCCTCGTCACGCACGGTGGGGTGTCTTAGCAAGGCGCGATGCAATGCCAGAGAAAGTCTCGATTACGCCAAAGGAACTCTCGGAATGCCCGCTTTACATTCCTCGGCAACGCCTTATTCAAAATGTTTTATCAGGATGGCTTGGGTTCCCTTTTGATCAACTGCACATTGCGGGAACCTATAACCTACTTTATAACGCGTCGCTTCTTGTGCGATGTGGCGCCATGGCTCTAGCAATTGAAGGGATTGTGAGACCAGATGAAACTGTCAACTTCTTTCCGCTTGAGCCTGCGATATCGAGCGACGTGATTTTTGCGTGGCCAACGAATAAGGAGAATCGAACACTCAATGAGGCGTTTATTAAGGCGGTGAAAGCAAGAATTGCGCAGGAAAAGTGGTCTTAGATCCTCAGCGTGAAATTGGTTGTAACCCATAGCCGAACACCCCTACTTTGGCTTAATTGGGGGCAATAACTGCTTTCCGTCTCCGAATGAACAACTCGCGCCGATTTTTTACAGAAAAAAGGCAATTGACCTTTATTTTTTTTCAGCCAATTGCCTACGGGAAAAGTGAGTTGAAAATTGTCTTTTGAGTCTTGTTATCGCTCTAGCGCAACTTCGCAGCGTTAAAAACTTCCTTTCCTTCAAAATAGACTAAATCAACTTTGCCATTATGGATATCTGTTTTTTCACAAACCGTAATATCCTTGTCAAGTGTTATGAAATCGGCATACTTCCCAACTTCAATCGATCCTCTTTCATTTTCAAAATCAAATTGTTTAGCCCCATTAATTGTGAGAACATCGAGCATCTCTTGAACAGTTAAATATTCATTTTCAGCCATCCGCACTGTTTTCAAGCCTGCTAAGGTGCCATTTACGCCTATTTCAATAATCCCACAAATATCGGCGGGTGCTCCATCGCTAGCGGGATAATCTGTTGAAGAAGTCATGACGATGCCTTTATCGAGTAGCGATTTCATAGGATAGCCTTGCTTATACAATTGAAAATCCATAATCTGTGGCTCGCCTTCCTCTTCATATCTCCAGCAGACATTCGTGGCACTGTAAATGTTGTGTTGCGCCATTAAGTTTTTAATGTCCTCTGTGATATGGCGGGAATGCCCAAGTCCATTATGGACTCCACTTGCCGCGGTATTTTCTGCATTGACAAAGGCCTTAACCGCTTGAGTTGTGCCGCCATCACCAGAGGCATGCACATGAACGGATAGCCCTTTTTCATTGGCTTTTTTCACAAGTTCGTATATTTTTTTATCAGACCATACCTGATTGCCGTGACTACCGTCGGCGTACGGTTCAATCATCCACCCCGTTTTGACTTCAACGGCACCGCCATCGGCAAAGAGTTTTAAATTATTGGCTTTCAAGTGTTTTGAACTATATTTTTTCATATAGTCGTAGGCCACAGACACACTCTCGTCGATATTGGCATAGGGATCGATTTTATAAGTGGTGATGCAATTGAATGTGAGCCCCACTTTTTCATCTTCTTCTTTGAGCGCTTCATAAGTCTCAGGCCCTAAGACATTGGTGATGGCATCAAAATAATTGGTATAGCCATAGGAATGAAATAATCTGGCAGCGTTCTTAATCGCGCTGCGAGCTTCGGCTACACTAATAACTTTGCTTTTTGCAACGACATTTTCAATAACGTAGTTCACGGCAACGTCAGTAACTAAGCCTAAAAACTCACCATTAGCATCTCGTGCGAAAGCGCCCCCTTCGATAACAGTGTCCTTGTTAAATCCGGCAGCTTCAAAGGCTTTTGTATTCATGAATGTATTGTGGCCAACGTTATCCATCATCACGATGACTTTGTCGCGGCAAATTGCGTCAAGCGCTTTACGCATGTTGTAGGTGTGCTTTGATTCTTTCATGCCGCCACCCGTTTCCCAGCCCTGGACAAAGTAGGCATTCTTATTTGGGTGAGCCTTAATATGGATTTTCATGTTATTTAAGATTTCATCGGCAGTGCTTCCCCCGACAATCCCATCAATTTCGTCTAGCTCAGCAGCAAGAAGATAGTGGCCGTGCCCTTCTGTGGCGCCTGCCATCACAAGTCCCTTGCCACGTCGGTCGATAACGGCAGTGGCCCCGTCCTTAATGAACTTCTTAGCACCTGCGGCATTGCCAACGTAGACGTATTTGCCGTCTTTTACAGCAAAAGCCTCGGCGTAGTCGTGTTTGGCGTTGGAGGTGTAAATCTTTCCGAAAACAACCGTATCTGCAACAGTTGCGTCCGTTGAGAGATTGGTAGACGTGCAGCCTACGAGAAGACCTGCGCTAAGCGCAACAGTAGCGGCTACTGCTGTGAAATGTTTTTTCATACAAATCCTTTAATCACTTCATTAGTTGTCAGAATAGTTTACCGCTAAAACTTAATCAAGGAGAAGCGGAAAATGAGCTATTCAGAAGAGTTCAGAGCATCA
>CAVCTI010000140.1:0-2421 GCA_963604755.1 Duodenibacillus sp.
GCCAACAATGGCCCCCGCTGGGATTGTCATCGATAAATCGTCGATGAGGAGTTTCTCGCCAAAGCCTTTACTCACGTGTTCGAGTTCGATGACTTGTTTACCAAGGCGCTCTGCGACCGGAATAAAGATTTCATTGGTTTCATTGCGAGCCTGGTATTCGACGCTAGAAAGTTCTTCAAAACGAGCCAAACGGGCCTTCGCTTTTGCTTGACGGCCTTTGGGATTTTTGCGAACCCACTCTAATTCGTGAGCGATAGACTTGGCGCGACTCTCTTCTGTGCGCTTTTCAAGTTCTAACCGTTTTTCTTTCTGTTCAAGCCACGAGGAGTAATTGCCCTTCCAAGGGATGCCTTCGCCTCGGTCTAACTCGAGAATCCACTCTGCTGCGTTATCTAAGAAGTAGCGATCGTGCGTGACAGCAACAACGGTTCCAGGGAAGCGATGCAAAAACTCTTCTAGCCATTGGACGCTTTCTGCGTCCAGGTGGTTCGTCGGCTCATCCAGCAAGAGCATATCCGGATGCGAAAGAAGCAATTTGCAAAGAGCCACTCGACGCTTTTCGCCGCCAGATAGAACGCCTATCTTTGTCTCCCAAGCTGGAAGTCTCAGAGCATCGGCTGCAATTTCCATCTGTGTTTGAGCATCGGTTCCTGCGGCGCTAATGATGGCTTCTAATTTGGCTTGTTCAGCAGCAAGCACGTCAAAGTCTGCATCGGGCTCTGCGTAAGCCGCATAGACTTCATCTAGCCTCTTTTGTGCAGCAACAACCTCTCCCATCCCCGCTTCAACTTCATCGCGAACAGTTGCCTCGGGATTAAGTGCTGGTTCTTGGGGAAGATATCCAATCTTTTGTCCACTTAACCAAACGATTTCGCCTTCGATATCCTTATCGACTCCTGCCATGATTTTGAGAAGTGTGGATTTCCCAGCGCCGTTTAAACCTAGAACACCAATCTTGGCGCCAGGGAAAAACGACAAAGAGATATCTTTAAGAATGGAGCGCTTCGGAGGAACAATCTTTCCGACGCGATACATCGACATAACGTATTGAGGCATAAGAATCTAAAAAGAATTGGGTTAAAGGGCTAGGATTGTATTTACCAAAAGCTACACGAACAACCCTCTCAAATTACTGCGTTATTTCTGTTTCTTGGATTGCTCTAATTCATTTTGCGCTTCATATAGGCACAAGTACTTTGAACATTCATAACTCATGTTCGCAAGCGAGAGCCAAAGGCCAGCCTTTCCGTCTAAGAAACCGAATCGAATAAAGTAGGTCTTGATAAAAAAGAACAACGCTCTAAAAGGAACACTCAAAAGAGAAGTCCTCTTCCCATGCCTGGCCTTTTCCCTACCCCTGAGCACAGGATAAATTGCCTGCTTTTTGTAATACGACTCCAAAGTTGGATACGAGTAATGAATAAGCGGCGTTTTAAGTCGTTTTACTCGAGAGTCTTTCTTTAATTGAACACTTTCGTGGACAAGTTCTTTTGAAAAGTTCGTGTGTTTTCGGTTGTAGATGCGACGAACATAATCTGGGTACCAACCGCAATGTCTTATGGGCTTTCCAAAAAGATAGGTTAGGCGTGGAATTTCGATAACTTCATTGCTTTCCAGGCAAGAAACGCATTCTTCGATTTCTTGTATAAGTTTCTCTTGAAGCCGTTCATCACTATCGATGTGAAAGACAACATCGTGAGTTGTTAGGGCCGTTGCGTATTGTCTTTTTTCACCGAAGCCCGTCACGCTCTCAGGGACGCTTTCAACACGTGCGCCAAGGCTCTTAGCAATCTCGCACGTTTTGTCATTGCTATGGTCATCTAAGACAATAATCTCGGCACAAAGAGGCGCTAGGGACTTTATACAGTCTCCAATATTCTTCTCTTCGTTTCTAGCCAAGATGATGACGCTAATATTCACTTCGGTGTCCCTCTTCTAAATGTAACTTGCTACCTTGCTAGCTCTCTGCTATTTCATTTGAGTCGTAAAGTCCAAACTGTCCCAAAACTTCTTTACTTCGTATTGCGAAGAACTTCTTCGTAAAGCGCTAAATTCTGCTGCGATATCGACTCAACAGAATGCTTTTTTTCGACTATGCGCCCACCTGCGACAAGCTGATCTTTTAAGCTTCTATTTGAACGCAGTTCGATTATTTTATCTGCCAATTGCTCGGAATTTCCTCGTTCTATAAGTAATCCTGAAACCCCGTCTTTGACGATATCGGGAATTCCGCCAACATTCGTGGCGACTACTGGAATCCCAAGATTCATTGCATCCAATATCGAGCTTCCCAAACCCTCATAATTCGAAGGAAATGCAAAAACATCGAAATTAGAAAGGTAGTCCGCAACATTATCATGAAACAGCACTACTGTCCAAAACGAAAATCCATAAAATCAAACGACTGCAAAGAAATGTAAA
>CAVCTI010000141.1:0-5460 GCA_963604755.1 Duodenibacillus sp.
GTTCCCATTGACCTGGTGCGCTACGTTCATGAAAATAAGAAGCTTCCTGTTGTGAACTTTGCCGCTGGCGGCGTTGCCACTCCCGCAGATGCCGCTCTCGTGATGCAACTTGGAGCCGATGGCGTCTTTGTTGGCTCAGGCATCTTTAAATCTTCAGACCCTGCCAAACGCGCCAACGCCATTGTGAAAACCGTGACGAACTATCGAGATGCGAAGTTGATTGCCAAACTCTCTGAAAACCTTGGGGCGGCCATGGTTGGCATCAACGCTGAAGAAATCAAAACGATTATGGAAGAGCGGGGCATCTAATGCGAATCGGTGTTTTGGCCTTACAGGGGGCTTTTATTGAGCATGAGACTCTCTTAAAGAGGCTTGGAGCAGACTGTATTGAGTTACGTGAAAAGCGCGATATCGACCGAATCGACGGCCTCGTTTTACCTGGCGGCGAAAGCACCGTTCAAGCCAAATTACTGCACGAACTTGGGATGTTCGAAGTTTTGCAGGAAAAAATCCGTTCGGGGCTTCCGACACTTGCCACCTGCGCAGGTCTCATTCTCTTAGCTAGACACATCACAAATGACGCAGCTACGCACTTCGCAACACTTCCCGTTACCGTACGACGTAACGCCTACGGGCGACAACTCGGAAGTTTTACTAAGACCATTGCCTTTGAAGGCCTTGGTCCCTTTACCATGACCTTTATCCGGGCGCCTTCGATTGAATCGATAAGCGAGACTGTTAAAACCTTAGCAAGCTTTGAAGGAAAACCTGTGGCTGTTCACTATGAAAATCAAATCGCACTTGCCTTTCACCCTGAACTTGGGAAAGACGCGAGGATTCACGAAAAGTTTCTTCGCTTAGTGAGAAGTAGGGCAGACTAAAGCGCCAGGCTCTTTAGATGAACTGCATCGTGACAAAGACCAAAACGACCGTTGCAAGAATAAGGCCGAGGGAGCGCATGGGAATCTTAAAGGGACTTGATTCCTCAGCGTGTTCGGTTTCAGATTCATTAAGGGTTGCTTCTAAGAATTTAAGCTTTATTTCGTCTTTTTTCGCTTGGTCTAAATTCTTGTTGACCAGAATTGCCGCTCTCGCTTTCGCAACGAAAGGTAGCGGCTTACAGCCCCCGCGGAAAAGTAGCGACATATCACCACGGCCCATTTCAAAATCAAGCGCAGCGTTTCCTCCGTTTTTCACAATTGAGGCACACAAAAGTGCTTTGGCATCACCGAACACTTCGGCTTGTCGTGTTGTGAATCTTGGCGATGCGCAAAGAACTTCTAAATTCTCATCAATTCTGTCTACAGGATGCAGTAAATAGAATTCTTTCTCGCTTACGTTCGCTGGCGCTGCGTTTTGATTGGTAGCTTCGGTCATGTTGCTGCTCTTAAATGAAATCCTCAGGAATTATAGTGTGAGCCACAAGAGCACCTTAAGGAATGCGACTTAAGAAAGCGCGATATTTCTCTAAAAAGATCTCTGGGACTTCTTCCTCGACAGAATGCCCGCAAGGAAGCGCCTCACCCTCAGGCTTCAATGCGCGATCAGACCACGTCTCAATAACGTCGTAGAGCTTACCAACGGTTCCTTTTGCGCCCCAAAGTAGGAGAAGAGGGCAGACGATTCTTTTCTCGCGGTCTTGCGCGTCATCAACGAGGTCAATTGTTTGAGCCGCGCGATAGTCTTCGCAGATCGCATGGATTTCTTCGGGATTCTTGTAGCAGCGCAAGTATTCGGCCATCACTTCGGGCTCTGTCGCGCCTGGCGTTTTTAGTTGCCCTCCGATGTGACGCTTTAGGAAGAACTCTGGGTCCGAAAGAATCATCTTCTCAGGTAGCGGCTCAGGTTGCGTCAAAAAGAACCACCAGAAGTATTTCTGTGCAAATTCCATATTCGTGCGCTCATACATCACGGCTGTGGGCGCAATATCAAGAAACACGGCGCTTTTCACGAGGTCTTGATAATCAAGCGCTAACCGATGACCGACGCGAGCGCCTCGGTCGTGACCTGCGTAGTGGAATTCATTGAACCCAAGGCCTGTCATTAAATAGAAGAGATCTTTGGCCATCTCGCGCTTGGAATAGGGGCGGTGTTCTGCGTCGCTTGCTGGTTTACTCGAATCCCCATAGCCTCGCATATCAGGGAGAATTACTGTGTAATCGTTTGCAAGATTAGGCGCGACCTTTCGCCAAATCACGTGATTATGTGGGTGGCCGTGAACCATCAATAGTGCGGGGCCCGTTCCGCCTCGCGCAAAGCGAAGCGTGATGCCATTACTCAATTTGGCATCAAATAGCGTAAAACCTTCAATAAAAGGCGACGGTCCAACTTCATGAATTTGAATCTCTTGCATAGTAACGACCCTGAATGAACGATTCCAAGTAGACGGAATCCTAACAAGAATGGCAAAGAAAGGTTTGTCAGGGCTATTCCGACTTCAACGCTATTTCGGAAAAATGCATGTAGTTGCAATTTCCCGAAATGAGCACTTCTCAATAGAGACGTAAGCTCTGAGCTCTATGCTGCTATTGGTAAAATGTTGGGGTTGTGAGAAATACAAGACTTCTCCAAAGTATTTTTCGTTTAATACTAAGAAGATAAAAAGCTATTCGTGGCAACAAACAAAAACTGGTAAAAAGCGCATATTATTGTTTGGCGCATTATCAAGCTTCACTAGAGATTTTCAGAACTTTTAAACAATGTCAGATAAAACTCTTAGACCTCTGCCTTTAGGAACCTCGGACTTCGAAACTCTCCGTATGCGAGGGCAGATTTACGTGGACAAAACGGCTCTTATCTACGAAATTGCCAAAAAAACTGAGAAATTCTTTTTAACTCGTCCACGTCGCTTTGGAAAATCTCTTCTTGTCAGCACCTTTGCTTCTCTTTTTAAAAATGGTCTCAAATTTTTTTCTGGACTTGCTATCGAACCGCTCTGGGAAGACACGACTTACAACGTCGTTGAAATCGATTTTTCAAAAGTAAGAGGCTTTACAGATAAAGAAAGTTTTGAAAAGAAACTGCGCTCCGTCGTCACTGGATCTTTTGAGCGTGCAGGCTTCTCACTTAACGAAGAAAAAGAAGAGCATTGGGTCGATCAAATTTCTGATTGGATGCAAAGCCAACCCAATAATTCTCTGGTTTTATTAATCGACGAATACGACGCTCCTCAAACGGCATCACTTGACAACAAAGCGCTCTTTCATGAAGTTCGGCGGCTTTTGTCTTCCTTTTACGTCATCATCAAATCCAATGACGCCGCTCTTCGCTTTGTCTTTATGACAGGAATTGCAAAGTTCAACCAAACGGGTATTTTCTCTGAACTCAACAACTTCACCGATATCTCTTTAAATCCTGCCTTCGGGACTTTGCTCGGATATTCAGAAGACGATATTAAAAACAACTTCGCAGAGTATCTCGAGAAAGCCGCAAACGCTTTATCAATCACACAGATAGAAGTCCTCGACAAACTCAGGGACAACTACGATGGCTATTGCTTTGATGAGCAAGCTACAAGTCATGTCTATGCACCCTGGTCCGTATTGAATTTCTTTAGTTGGCCAGAACGAGGGTTCGATAACTATTGGATGCAAAGCGGAGGGAAACTCACACTACTTGAAAAGTACTTGCATTCCCACTCGCTTAAAGCACCTAAAGAGCATGCCAACGAAAAAGAAATCAGTGCTGAAACTCTCAAGGGCTCTGCTGACTTCGATGAAATTGACGATGTAACCCTTCTTACGCAATCGGGGTATCTCACAATCAAAAGCCGTAAGCTAGACACCTTCTTTGTCGGCTATCCAAATAAAGAAGTGGCCTCTTCGATGGCCTCATTGTATGCGCGCAAACTTGTGAAAAAGAATTCTCTTTTTCAAGTTGGCATCGCTCCGATTCAGGATGCGTTAGCCGCTGGCGACATAAATTCTCTTTTTACTGCCACAAATCGGACATTTTCCTCAATTGACTACATCGACTATCCAATACATTCGGAAAAGACACTCCAGGCCTTCTTGCAGATCTTCTTCAGTTGCACGGGCTTTGATGTGATTTCCGAGCGTCATAGTTCGCTAGGGCGCAGTGACATTGAAGTTGACACAGACTCGATTCACTGGGTCTTCGAGCTAAAGTTCCAAAGATTAGGGAAAGACCCTAGTGCGTTATTAGAAGATGCTCTTACTCAAATTAAAGAGAAGGACTACGGAGCACACACGGAAAAACGCCTCTTAAAAGTCGCTTGTGTTTTCTCTGAAGAAAAGAAAACTTTCGTTGCCTGGCAAGAGCTCGACAGCGGTAACTCATAGTTCCGCAGTCCTTAGACCTAGCCGAAAAAAATTCTCATTTCGCACTGTCTCAGAAAATTTCGAGCCCAAAAAGCAGGGCAGAGACTTTGCGTCCTAAAGCCATTGAAGAGACGATTTCCTAGTCTAGGTGTTTTACCCAATGCATTTGTTAAAATTAGTAACAAATTTCGACAAATTTCAGTGTAATATATGCCTGTGCTTATCTTCGTTGAAGTTAACGCAACATAGCTGGCACCTATAACAACCTTGGAGGGGTTTCCCTATGACTTTTACTGCTTGGATTGCCTTAGCCGTGATTTTCGTTACAGTTTGGGCGCTTATTAAACGCTACGAGACACGTATCGTCTTAATTGCGGCAGGCTTATTTCTTTGCTGCATTAGCTTGACACCGATGATCGGTCTTAATCAGTTTGCAAAATCGATGACGAACAACTCGCTCATCATGGCAATCTGCTCGTCAATGGGCTTTGCTTTTGCGGCAAGCTACACGGGATGCGACCGCTCTCTCGTTCACTATCTTGCTTCACCCGTTCGTGGTCTCGGAATCTTCTTGCTTCCGGTGTGCACAGCGATTACATTCCTCGTTAACATCGCCATTCCGTCGGCAGCTGGTTGCGCGGCGGCCGTTGGCTCTACGCTCATCCCCGTGATGCTACGTGCTGGTATTAAACCGGCGGGCGCGGCTGCGGCTGTTTTGGGCGGCACAATTGGTTCATACCTCTCTCCTGGCACATCGCATAACCCGTTTGTTGCGAAATTGGCCAATATGAACGTTATGGACTTCATCGGCACGCACTTTAGCTACTCCGTGATGTGCGGTGCGATTCTTGTCGTTGGCGTTTTAATTAGCTGCTGGGTTCTCGGCGACAACAAGGGCGACGTGAATGCCAAGATCGACGAATCCAAGATTAGAAAAGACGTTGACTTCAAACCGAACGTTTTGAAAGCCCTCGTTATGATCGTCCCGATCGGCATCCTCGTTTGTGGCAACCTTTGGATTCCCGCTATCAAGATGGGCGTGGCACAAGCTATGCTTATCGGTGCGATTTTGGCGCTTATCCTTGATCGCTCAAACATTCAACAGTTCTCCAAAGAATTCTTTAACGGTATGGGCAAGGGCTACGCCGAAGTTATGGGCATCATTATTGCTGCTGGTGTG
>CAVCTI010000142.1:0-2173 GCA_963604755.1 Duodenibacillus sp.
GAGCAATACCGCGGTCAGCCATCATTCGAAGAATGTTTCTCTTGATACCGAAGTCGTATGCAACAACCTTGTATTTTGCGTCCTTTAAAAGGGGAAAGCCTGGCTTCCCATCGACTGAGTTTAGCCCCCAACTGCCTTCATTCCACGTATAGGTTTCTTTCGTAGTTACGACGCTAGCAAGGTCTTTTCCTTGCATCGAGCCCCAAGATTTTGCAGCCGCGAGTGCTGCGGAGATTTCTTCATCCGTAAGTTTTCCCTTCTGCGCGGCAACAAGGGTTCCTGCCTGAGCGCCCTTTCTTCGGAGGTGTCTTACGAGAGCTCGGGTATCAATGTCATAGAGGGCACACTTACCAGCTTTCTTTAAGTAATCTTCAAGTGTTTCTTCACTTCTAAAGTTACTGACAACGGGACTTGCGCAACGGATGATGAGACCAGCGGCGGCAAGCGTTGCGCTTTCTTCATCTTCGTGATTGACTCCAACATTTCCAATGTGTGGATAGGTAAGCGTTACGATTTGCCCGGTGTAACTTGGGTCAGTCAAAATTTCTTGATATCCCGTCATTGCTGTGTTGAAAACAACCTCAGCGGTGACAGAGCCGGCCGCACCCAAAGAGCGACCACGATAAATGGTTCCGTCGGCAAGCGCCAAAGCTGCTTCTGGCCGAAGGTCTAAATTAATGGAGTTCAAAATATTCCCCTTAATGTGGTCAATAGACCACCGAATACGAGGCCTTGGCGCCCGTATTCACATGAGAGTTCAAACAAACGAAAAAACGACTCTTTTGTCCTTGAAATGAAGGCTTTAGAGGTTTTCTCTACAAAAACGCAAAATTATAGAAGGTTCTCAGAAAACCCGCGACTTCTGTCGTTGGGAAGATCTAAAAACTTCAGCGTGCTAATTAAGCAGAATAGAGTTTAAAACGAGTGGGCAAAACCTGCCTAAAACTCCACAAGCCGGCTCTGGAAAGATCACCGTGACCGTCTTGGGTACGAAGCACCTTGATGCGTCGAAGATCGCCAAGAGTACGGCTACCTTTGGCTTAGTCTATCCAAATGGTGACGTTGACGCCATCGCTCCCACAAAGGCTCTAACGATGAGCGTGAAAGACGTCAATGGCGACGGTATGAAGGACGCAATCTTTACCTTTGATAAGGCTTCTGTCTTAAAGGATGGCACGCCTGGCATCGTCCAAGACATTTGGTTTAGCGCCAAAGTCGGTGAAAAGAAAGTCGTAGGCTTTGATACCGTGCGTGTCGTGAAGTAAACGACTTTATTTTGTAAGTCACATTAGAAAAGCGCGAGAGTTTTGCGATTCTCGGCCTTTTCTTTCCTTATTATTTGGATTTCGCTTTCTGGGTTCTCACAGGGCCCGTACTCTTACGCTCCATTAAGCGATTCGGGTACTCGACGTGTGTGATGCGTTCGGCTGGGGCTCCGTCCATACGCTTTTGCAGAATGTGAAAGGCGTAGCGCCCTTTCTCTTCCAATTGATGTTCGACCGTTGTGATGCTCGCAAACTTATAGCGACTTGTGCTGATGTTATCGCACCCACAAACCGAGTAATCATCAGGAATCTTAAAGCCGCGACTGATAATCGCATCCATGACTCCAGCAGCAACCGAATCATTAACCGCCACAAAGGCCGTGACGGCGGGTTTTTCTTCTAAGCAGCTTGTAGTTAACCGGTATCCCGTGTTGTATTCGATATCAATGTCGCCAAGTTCTTCTTTAGGTGTCACGGCGTGCGCATACACATCCACTGTGGCTTTGGCATCTTTTCGGGAAAACGTTTCTTTTAAGCCTTGAAGTCTCCTTTGACGCATCGCAAATTGTTCGCCAAGTGAGGTGGAAATAAACGCGATATGCCGGTGACCAAGACTAAAGAGGTGTTGCGCGAGCATCTGTCCTGCGCCATAGTCATTTAACTCAACGGTATCCAACGCGACATGACTATCTCTGTCGCCAATGACCACCACAGGAATGCGAGAGCTCACTTCTTCTAAGAGTTTCACATTATTGGGCATCGTCGCAAAAATTACGCCCTTAATCGAGAAGTTCAAAGCCATCTGAATACATTCGGCTTCCCTGACGAAATCGCGGTAATGTGTGTAAACGAGAGTAGAGTAACCATTGGCGTCAGCTTCCTGTTGGATGGCCTGCACAATGCGTGAG
>CAVCTI010000143.1:0-2469 GCA_963604755.1 Duodenibacillus sp.
CCCCTATGGCGCTTGGCGCTACCTCGGAAATAACGAGGTTTTCTAGCCCTATAATTGCCCTAACTTTTTGTTTATGAATCGTCTTTTAAAACGAGAGGTTTTTTCCAATGGACGCTTCACAACTCAATGACGACGAAGAGGAAGTCAAACTTCCAGGTTTGCCGCCTAATACGAAAAATTACATGACGCCTGCTTGCTATCGCCGTCTGTTAGATGAGCGAGAAAAGCTTGTGAATGTTGATCGTCCTGCGATGGTTAACGTTGTCAGCTGGGCCGCGAGCAATGGTGATCGAAGTGAAAATGGCGACTACCTTTACGGTAAACGCCGTTTGCGTGAAATGGACCACAGGATTCGCTTTTTAAATAAACGCATTGAATCCGCTGAGGTCGTTGACCCAGCAACGCGTCCGCCAACAGATCAAATCTTTTTTGGCGCAACCGTTGTCTATGAGACACTGTCGGATAACGTCGAACACACAATTCGTATTGTGGGTATCGATGAGGCCGATCCCGAAAAGGGCGATGTAAGCTGGGTTAGCCCCATTGCACGCGTTCTTTTAAAAGCGAGAGAAGGGGATCAAGTAAAACTTCCCACTCCTGCCACAATCGATCATCCTGCGCACGTTGAGATTCTCGAAGTCGTTGAAGTGCGCTACGAAAGCGACGAATCCTAAAAAGAAGGCCGCCCGAAATTATCTTTGGCGGCCTAACCTTCACTTCCCTTTAATTCTTAACTTGCTCTGCGCATCATATCGAAGAACTCATTGTTGCTCTTCGTATTGCGCATCTTATCGAGTAAGAATTCCATCGCTTCAATTTCATCCATATCGTAAAGAAGCTTACGAAGTACCCAGACCTTTTGAAGGACATCAGGCTTTAAGAGCAATTCTTCGCGACGTGTTCCCGAGCGATTGACATTAATCGCGGGGTAGACACGCTTTTCCGCTAAGCGCCGTTCAAGGTGAATTTCCATATTGCCTGTCCCCTTGAATTCTTCATAGATCACATCGTCCATGCGTGAGCCCGTATCGATAAGGGCTGTGGCAAGAATGGTGAGCGAGCCCCCTTCTTCGATATTACGAGCCGCACCGAAAAAGCGCTTCGGGCGTTGTAAGGCGTTCGCATCAACGCCACCTGTGAGGACCTTGCCTGAGCTTGGAATCACGGTGTTATAGGCGCGCGCGAGACGCGTAATCGAATCCAAAAGAATGACGACGTCTTTTTTGCTTTCAGCTAAACGCTTAGCTTTTTCAATGACCATTTCGGCTACTTGCACGTGACGCGTGGCGGGTTCATCGAACGTACTCGCAATCACTTCACCACGCACGGAGCGCTGCATTTCTGTCACTTCCTCGGGGCGTTCATCGATTAAGAGGACGATTAAAACGCAGTCGGGGTGATTGGCGGTAATCGCGTGCGCGATGTGCTGCATTAAAACGGTTTTACCAGACTTGGGACTTGCGACAAGCAAACCGCGCTGACCCTTACCAATCGGAGCGATGATATCGATTAAGCGCCCCGTGATGTTTTCTTCGCCTCGCATGTTTCTTTCAAGCGCCAACGGCACATTCGGGAAAAGCGGCGTGAGGTTCTCAAAGAGCATGCGATGCTTGAGGTTTTCCGGTGGTTGCCCGTTGACTGTGTCGACCTTAACGAGAGCAAAGTAACGTTCGTTATCTTTCGGGGTACGCACTTCGCCTTCAATCGAGTCGCCTGTGTGTAGGTTAAAGCGGCGAATTTGCGAAGGCGAAATATAGATATCGTCCGTGCTCGCTAGATAGCTCGTATCTGGGCTACGCAAGAAGCCAAATCCATCGGGAAGAACTTCCAAAGTTCCGTCTCCGAAAATTTGTTCGCCAGACTTGGCGCGTTTTTTAAGAATGGCAAACATCAGTTCTTGTTTGCGCATGCGTTGCGCATTCTCGATTTCAAGCTCCATGGCCATATCGAGCAAGTGACTGATGTGAAGGGTCTTTAATTCTGAAAGATGCATGAGAGATGTGAAAGGTAATGATAGGAGGCGGAGAGGACCGCCGCTTCCCTTATTAATGAAGTCTTAGAGATATTGATCGACAAAAGTTTCCAAATCGGATTTACCCATAAAGCCTGTGTGACGACCCACGAGCTCGCCATTTTTAAAGACAAGAAGTGTCGGCACTCCGCGCACGCCATTGTTGGTGGCGGCTTCTCCACCTTCATCGACGTTATATTTGGCGAAAATAGCTTCGCTCACATAGGCGTCAGCAACTGCTTCGAAAAAGGGCGCTAGCGCGCGGCACGGACCGCACCAAGGAGCCCAAAAGTCCACAAAGACGGGGATGTCCTTGACGGCCTTAATTTCATCGTCAAAATTCGCATCGGTTAGTTCGAGAATGGATTCGCTCATAGGAAAAAATCCTTTCTAGTTGTATGTAGGGTCAATATCCGCGTATTCATTTCTAAAGAAGGCTCACATTTTGGTTTCTACAC
>CAVCTI010000144.1:0-4134 GCA_963604755.1 Duodenibacillus sp.
CAATTCATTGTGCGCTGTTGCTGTCGTTGCCGCTGTCGCAGGTGTCGGTTATTACTTCGCTTATAAGGGAACATTCAATGAGCAAAGTAGGGCGGATATCGCAAAGCTTGTCAATATTTCCCTGCCTTGCTTTCTTTTTTATTCGGTTGCGGCGCGTTTCACGCACGATCAATTTATCGAACTTGCGCAAAGTTTGACTCTCCCCTTTATTGTCATTTTGATTAACTTTGCGTTTTCCATTCTCTTTATCAAGATTGGTTGGGTAAGAAAGGAGCTCTCTGGCACATTTATTGCGTGCTTTTCGGGTTCGACCGTTCTTTTCGTTGGTGTCCCAATTGTGATGGCAATGTATGGCGATAGAGGGATTCCTTATGTTCTCGAATACTTCATTGCGAACTGCTTATTTATTTGGACAATCGGCCTATATAACATTCAATTAGATAGCGTGCGCCGCACCGGGGGTGTAGCCCCAAAGATTTTTTCTTTTAAAAGCATTCGGATGCTTTTTAAGCCGCCATTGATTGGTTGCGCTTTGGGGCTTCTTTGTGTTCTTGTCAGTTTCAAGGTTCCTGATACCGTGATGATGGTGATGCGCTACTTAGGAAATCTCACCACGCCATTGGCTCTTATCTTTGTCGGTATCACGGTTTATATGGTCGGGTTCGAACGGTTACGCAAGATGCCACGAGAGCTTTGGCTTGTGCTTTTTGCTTGCTACGTGTTGCGCCCAGTCATTACTTACTTTGTGTCAATCCCCTTTGAACTTGATGACTTTATGCGCCGCGTCTTTATGATTGTCTCGGCGCTCCCCGTGTCTTCAGTCACATCGGTATTAAGTCGAGCCTATGGGGGAGATGCGGAATTTGCAGCAAGCGCCATTGGCGCATCAACGGCAGCCGTCGTTTTTGTGATGCCTGTGATTCTTGTTTTAGTCAATCTCATCTAAAGCGCGAACTTTTCTATAGAATCCGCCCTTGGCGGGTCCCCTCGCATAAGAGCTCTGCTAACCTGGTCAGGTCGGGAACGAAGCAGCCACGGCGGATGTCTTTTAGTGCCGAGGATAAGGCTCGCCATTATTGTTTTTCAAGAAGAAAATCTGCGGAAAACCCAAGCGTTTCCTTTACAATGCCTCAACGCTTTAAGTAAAAGGCGATTTTGTCTTTTGCCTAAAAAAGAAATATTTCACTTTCTTCAAGGTCTCTAAGATGAGCTATCAGGTTTTGGCGCGCAAATGGCGCCCCCACGATTTTGAAAGTATGGTCGGTCAAGAACACGTTGTCGCAGCCCTGCGGCACGCTCTTGATGAAAATAGACTTCATCACGCTTATCTATTTACGGGAACTCGAGGCGTCGGGAAAACCACGCTTTCTCGCATTTTGGCCAAGTGTCTAAATTGCACAGGAGAAGACGGTAAAGGTGGTGTGACTTCGAAGCCTTGCGGCAAATGCGAAGCCTGTCGCGCAATCGATGAAGGACGCTTTATCGATTACATCGAAATCGATGCGGCATCGAATCGCTCTGTTGAAGAAATGACGGCGTTATTAGAGCGCGCGATGTATGCGCCAACTAACGCTCGCTATAAGGTCTACATGATTGACGAAGTGCACATGTTAAGTGCCCACGCCTTCAACGCCATGCTTAAGACCTTAGAGGAGCCGCCCGAGTATGTGAAATTCATCCTTGCGACAACAGATCCTCAAAAAGTACCGGTGACGGTCCTATCACGTTGCTTACAATTTAACTTAAAGAATATGACGCCAGAGGCGGTTGCTTCCCACATGACCCATATTCTGAAAGAAGAGGGTATTGAAGCGGAACCTGCGGCTCTCCGCCTATTAGCCGAAGGCGCCCGTGGCTCGATGCGAGATGGGTTAAGTCTTCTTGATCAAGCGATTGCTTATGCCGCGGGGCCCGTCACGCTCGAATCTGTTCGCAGTATGTTGGGGGTCGTGGATTCTGAAGTTTTGGTGCGGATGACTGAAGCCGTGTTATCGGGTGACGCAAAGAAAGCCCTTACACTGGCTGACAAAATGAATGAAGAGAGTTTTTCTTTTTCTCAAGCGATCCGCGATTGGGCTTCTCTTTTACACCGTGTGGCTTTGGCGCAGAGAATCCCTGATGCCTTTCCAGAAGAAAACCCAATTAATGTCGGAATCTTGAAGTTAGCCAAAGCGATGACACCTGAAGAAGTGCAACTTGATTATCAGATTGCACTTCAAGCAAGGTCTGATATGGGGTTGGCCCCTGATGAGTACGCCGGATTTACGATGGCCATCTTAAGAATGCTTGCCTTTAAACCCGCGGGTTCAAAGTTAAGTGTTCCCGTGAAAGAAGCGAAAGCCGAAGTAAAGACGGAAAAGCCTGCGGCAGAATCTGCTCCTGCCCCATGGGAGGATGCGCCGGGAAAATCCTAGCGCCAGCTGAACCCCGACACGAACTCAGGCAATATTCCTTAGAAACCTTTACTCCCACTCCTGAGTTACTCGGTTGGCGCGAAAAACTGTGTCAGACGCATCTTGAGGGCTATGTTCGAGAGCTTGTTGCTTCAAGCGAATTACTCGAAATCGATGAGAAGCACGTATTATTACGGCCTCGTTCGCAAGCTCTTTTAAACGAGGGTTTGGTTCTTGAGGTGACGAAGGCGTTTACAGAGGCACTTGGAGCGCCGTTTGCTGTAACGTTTACTTCGGATGAATGCGCCGATGCGGTACAAAGTATCTCTAGGCTAGAAAATTTAGAACGACTTCAGGCGCAACGCGCCTTGGTCGATGCGTTTCGTAGTGACCCCTTTGTGCAAAAAGTCCTTGAAACGCTCAATGCAACATTAGATGAGTCGTCCGTGCGAGTAGTTGAGACGACAGAAAAGGAAAAGTCATCATGATGAGAGGCAATATTCAGGGACTTCTCGCTCAGGCGCAGAAGATGCAACAAAATATCGAAAAGGCCCAAGCTGAACTTGGCAATACCGAGGTTGTCGGTGAGGCGGGCGCTGGCATGGTCCGCATCACAATGACCTGTAAGCATGAAGCGAAAAAGGTTGAGATTGATCCTAGCGTTTTCTCTGGCGAACCTGACGATAAAGAAATGCTCGAAGACTTAATCGCCGCGGCTTTAAACGATGCCTCACACAAAGTGACGGAAGCCGCGGAAGCGAAGATGCGTGCGGCAACCGCAGGGATGCCTTTGCCACCGGGAATGAAGCTTCCTTTCTAAGTCTTTTTTCAGAGCAAATCAATCATGCAATGGCTTGAAGCACTTCAGGCAATCTTTCTTGGGATTGTCGAGGGACTCACGGAATTTTTGCCCATCAGCTCCACAGGTCACTTAATTGTGGCAGGGGCTGCTGTTGGTTTTAATGGTGAGGGCGCTGACACCTTCTTCGTTGCTATTCAAGCTGGAGCCATTTTGGCTGTGTGCTGGTTTTATCGGGCAAGAATCATCTCGATTCTTCTCAATCTATTTAAGCCCGGAAAAGATCAGCGCTTAGCGATTAACACAGTCATCGCGTTTTTGCCTGCCGCTGTGATTGGTTTACTTGTCGCCAAAGCCATCAAGGCTTATCTTTTCAATCCTATTACGGTAGCCATAACGCTTATCGCTGGCGGCATTGTGATTTTGATTGTTGAACACTTCAATCTCAAAAAAGCATGGACGCCGCGAGTGGTCACGATGGACGATATGAGTGCGAAAGACGCCTTTGGTGTCGGATGTATGCAGTGCTTGGCTCTCATTCCTGGGATGAGCCGATCGGGTGCTACCATCATCGGCGGCATGGTCTTAGGGTTATCTCGTCGCGCAGCAACCGAGTTCTCGTTTTTCCTATCGATTCCCACAATCTTTGGCGCAACGGTTTACGACTTATATAAGAGCTACGAGACGCTTAGCGTAGATATGGGACCTGCGATTCTCTTAGGCGGCATTGTGAGCTTTATTTCTGCTATCGTTGTTGTGAAATGGCTTCTTGCCTTTGTGAGCCACAACGACTTTAGAGGCTTTGGGTGGTATCGCATCGCCTTTGGATTGATTGTGATTTACTTCTTTGGTTTTGACCTAGATTTCTAAACCATAGGGGTGTAACAGAATCGAAATTCCGAATCCCGTTAACACCCCATGTCTTATTTTTTTTTCCTAAGC
>CAVCTI010000145.1:0-4153 GCA_963604755.1 Duodenibacillus sp.
GAGTGGAATGAAGACCATACGGCTTCCGTGAGTTACAGGGGAGCGACTTGGCAGGCCACTCTCAAGGAAGGCGAGAAACCAGAACCTGGCGTTTTTGTCATTGTTGAAGTCCGTGGTTCTAAACTTGTTGTGGCACAAAAAGAAAACGCCAAATAATTTCAATTAGGGAGGCTAATTAGCCATGAGCGGTTTACTTACAGTATCGTTAATTTTATTGGTCGCTGCCGCAGTCTTTGCCTTCCAAGGCGTTGCCGTTGTTCCGCAGCAAAATGCTTGGGTTGTCGAGCGTTTGGGAAAATTTCACGCCGTGTTAAACCCGGGGCTCAATTTCATCATCCCCTTTATCGACCGCATTGCTTATAAGCATAGTTTGAAGGAAGTGCCGCTTGATACACCAAGTCAAGTCTGCATCACAAAGGACAATACGCAGTTAACTGTCGATGGAGTTTTGTATTTCCAAGTCACAGATCCCCAGAGAGCAAGCTACGGCACAAGTAATTACGTCGTTGCTATCACACAGCTTGCGCAAACAACGCTTCGTAGCGTTGTGGGCCGTATGGAACTCGATAAGACCTTTGAAGAGCGTGATGCGATTAACCACGATGTGGTTTCCGCGATCGACGAAGCCGCCCTTAACTGGGGCGTCAAAGTGCTTCGCTATGAAATTAAAGACTTAACGCCGCCGGCGGTGATTTTGCAAGCGATGCAGCGCCAAATTACTGCGGAACGCGAAAAGCGTGCTGTTGTGGCTGCCTCTGAAGGCCGTAAGATTGAGCAGATTAACCTTGCTACTGGCGCAAGAGAAGCGGCTATCGCAAAGTCTGAAGGCGAAAAGCAAGCACAGATCAATCAAGCTGAAGGCCAAGCCTCAGCGACGCTTTCCATTGCAACGGCTACGGCTGAAGCCCTTCGGCGTGTCGCTGAAGCGACAAACGCGCCTGGTGGCATGAATGCTGTCAATTTACAGGTTGCAGAAAAGTACGTTGAAGCCTTTGCCAATATGGCTAAAGAAGGAAACACCTTGGTTGTTCCCGCCAATCTCGGAGACCTCGCAACGCTCATTAGCTCTGCGATGGGGATTGTGAAAGCCAATTCGCAGGAAACAACAACTAAGGCCATCGCTTCCAAAAAGAGCGAAACAGAAGAAAGAGAATAGCGATGACTGAAGAAAAGAAAGTTAAGCACGATTTATCTGACTCGCACTTTGTCTATCAGATGTGCTTTGAGTTTCTTGAACTTCAAGTCGATGTCGCAGATCGCGTCGCGCGAGGGACAATCTCAGAAAAAGATGCTCAGATGCGAGTGGCGGACACCTTGCAGTGGATGGCGTGGACCTTAGGAGGAGAAAACCCCGATTTCATGCCAAAACAAGGGTGGTCAGGCGCTCCATTAGGACGGCATTTGCGCTGCGTTTTTGCCAAAGACTTAATTGGGCTTGATGAAAAAACGCAAGAAACTTTCAAAGACGATGAATCGATTATTGTCTATGCGATGTGCCGATTCTCTAGCGACGTGCAAGATTTACTCTGTCGCTTTTTAGGGCATGGAGTTGAGATGGCGGAAAAAGACGCTCGTGCCTATCACGATTTGTGTGTGCGTTGGACGAAGATTCTCACTAACGACGAGAAGGCGTGTACCGAAAGAGAGTGAGAGATGCCCTGCGCTAGATCGAATTCCCGATGTTACTGCGATTTCTCAACAAGAGAGCCTGGTAAACCCAATCTCTCTTCAATTGAGGTCGTAAGCGACATCTTTTATCAAGCGGCACGAAAGAGCGCGAATCGCCTCTCACAATTGGAAGCAGGCGAAATGAGCCCAGAGGAGTTCGCAAGAGAGCAGGGGCGCCTTACCGATTGGATTGGCATTACGTTTTCAGGGAGCAATGTTCACTACGCAAGTTCCGAGGACTGGAATCCGAGGGGACTTGCTGAGTACGCGACAAATGTCCTTGAGCAAGAAATACGCGCCGCAGGCTTTCAACCTGAAGACGATACAGAAGTAATTTTTGCGCTTTCTCGCATTTACACAAAAGAGCTAGAGAGAGCGTTAGAGCGTCATGTGGCTAAGGGAGAAGACGCAAAAAGTTTTCCCTTAAGTGAGGCGTCCATCGGGTTGGTTCACTGGTGGTCACGCTTGATGACAGGCGCCCCCGTTGAAGCTCTCATTGAACATTAATTTAAAAAGAAGCAGGGGTCTATTTTTAAGGAACGGTTATGGAATTCTTTACCTATCACAATCCAACAGAATTACTTTTTGGAAAAGGCGCTGAAGTTCGCATTCCTGAGGCGCTCGTTGCGAAATATCACGCAAAAAAAGCTCTCGTGATTTATGGGAAAGAATCCGCCAAGCGCTCCGGACTTCTTGATCGCGTTTTAGCTAGTGCCAAGGAAGCGGGCCTTGAAACCGTCGAGAAAGGTGGCGTGCAACCGAATCCGACAATTGAATTTGTGCGTGAGGCTTTAGAGCTCGCGAAAGCTGAAAAGGTCGATTCTGTGATTGCCGTCGGCGGCGGAAGCGTCATTGATACCGCAAAGACTGTTGCTGCGGCTTTTCACTATGAGGGAGATGCTTGGGATTACTTTGATGGGAAAGCGACTCCCGATGAAACAATCCTTCCTCTTGGTGTCGTTTTGACGCTTCCTGCGGCTGGGTCCGAGCAAAGCAAACGTGCCGTGATCACCAATGGCAATAAGAAAATTGGTATGGGAAACGACTTCTTACGCCCCAAGGTTTCGGCGATTAACCCAGAACTTTTCTTCACATTGCCTCTTGAGCAGATTGCCGCTGGCGTCTTTGACATGATGAGTCACATCATGGAGCGCTATTTCACAAAGACGCAAAATGTGGAATTCACATCAACAGAAGCTGAAGGTGCCTTGCGTGTCATTATGCAAAATGCACTTATTTTGAAGGATGACCCCAAAAACTATGCGGCTTGGGCAGAAGTGGCGTTAGCAGGAACTTTTGCGCACTGCGGGTTCTTTGGTTTAGGCCACGAAGAAGATTGGGCCTGCCACGGAATGGAACACGCTTTGTCGGGGTGGGAACCGAAGATTACGCATGGCGCGGGTCTTGCAATTTTGACTCCTGCTTGGATGCGTTACGTGTGGCCTGAATACCCAGAGCGCTTTGTTCGTTTTGCAACGAATGTCATGGGAGTGACTCCGATGCCTTCGGAAGAAGCAACGGTGAAACTAGCGATTGCCAAACTCTGTGGCTTTATCCAAGAGATGGGATTACCGATGCACATTCATGATGTGACCTCAGAAAAGCCCGATTGCGAGTTGTTAGCCAAACTCTCTTACGGTAAAGGTCACTTGGGTGGCTTTAAGAAATTAACCCCAGAAGATGCTGCGCACATCTTTGAAGCCGTTTTGTAGGGAAGATTGTCCTATGCAAGAAGAAAAGAAACGCGTCTTTTCTCAAGAGACCTTGGATACCTATTTCGAGGCCTCTTTGATGCATGGGATTACCTTAGCCAAATTAAGAGAAAAAAAGGATAAGTACGACGCCTTTATCTGTTTCACGCTTTTTTATTTAAAGCGGTATTTTTCTAGCAAGAGACCAACTCACGACGATTTTATTCGTGTGCTCGATTTGTTTCTAACCGATGTGGCAGTCTGGGTCAATGATGGTCCCGAGGAGCTTTTCTCTACTCTTATGAATGCGGGAGGCCTTACATGTAATCAGGATGGCCACATTACAGTGCTTCTTCGTATCGAAGGCCGCTGGACAAAGGGAAAGGCGCTAGCGTACTTAGAGGAAAAGTGGTTTTTAAAAGAAGAAAAAAAGAAAGCAATCCAGGAAGCACTTCAAGAGAAAAATCGTAAGGTTAATTCCAGAAAAGTTCCGTCCAACGCCTCGCGCGACCGTGAGTTCATGCATCTAGCATTAGAGAAGGCACGAGAGGCAGTCCTTTCTGACGAAGTTCCTGTTGGTGCGGTTTTGGTGAGGGAGGATGGGAAAGTTCTTGCGGCAACGCATAATCGGGTCATTGCCGAACATAACGCCACAGCACACGCAGAAATGCTTGCCATTTGGGAAGCGTCAAAAAAACTAAAGAAAGAAAGACTCAATGGCACAACGCTTTATGTCACTTTGGAGCCCTGTCCGATGTGCGCCGGCGCCACGGTAAATGCCCGGATCGGGCGTG
>CAVCTI010000145.1:4163-4956 GCA_963604755.1 Duodenibacillus sp.
GTCCGATGTGCGCAGCAGCGATTCTTCACGCACGCATCTCTCGCGTTGTTTGGGGGGCAGACGACTTGAAGGCAGGGGCCCTCGGGGGTGCCATGGATATGGAAAACCTTGTAGATCTCAATTGGTATCTCGATAGAAAGGGTGGCGTTTTAAAAGCAGATTGCGAAAAACTCATTAACGACTTTTTTAAAGCCAAGCGCGAAAAATCAAAGGACGAGCAATGAGGAAAGTCGGGAAACCCCATATCGAAGTCTTCGCGCCTTCTCGCGCGTTAACCGAAGTCGCAAACACCAATAAGATCGATAGCTGTCGTCTACGCCAATCCTTAGCGCACTTAGTCGATCTTGGTTGGGAGTGTTCTCTTGAGGCAAACGCCAAAAAGAATGTCAAGCGCTTCGCGGGATTAGATAAAGAAAGAGCGAGTCAGCTTGAAGCTGGGTTGTGTAACACGGATAACGACTTACTTCTAGCTCTCCGTGGTGGCTATGGGGCCATGCGGCTCTTGTCGCTACTAAATTGGGAAAAGTTAAAAGAAAAAGCCTCAGTGCCGCTTGCTGGCTTTTCAGATATCACGGCTTTGAATCTCGCGCTTTTCGCGAAACTCAAAAACCCAAGTTGGCAAACCCCTTGTGCGGCAGGCTTCTCTAAGAGCTCAAGCGTTCGTGATCGGTATTTTATGAACGCTATGCGTTCCGAAAATTTTCATCTTTCTTTTAAAGCCTCTGCCGTTGATTCAAAGAGCGTGAAGTCTTTTGATGTGAAGGGCCTCATTTGGGGCGGAAATTTATCGACG
>CAVCTI010000146.1:0-764 GCA_963604755.1 Duodenibacillus sp.
TCGCATCCATACGTCGGCCTGCACGGTTGCCGTATTGCCTGAACTCGATGAAGTAGAAGCGGTGAAAATTAATCCCGCAGACCTTCGAATCGACGTCTACCGCGCCTCAGGCGCTGGTGGTCAGCACGTGCAAAAAACAGACTCTGCGGTGCGTATTACGCACTTACCCACAGGTCTTGTTGTTGAGTGCCAAGATGAGCGTAGCCAACACCAAAACAAAGATCGCGCGATGGCAATTCTCGCTAGCCGCTTGTATGCCGCTGAAGTTGAAAAGCAACGCAGTGACCGCGCAACCGAACGCAAAAACCTTGTCGGTAGCGGCGATAGAAGCGAGCGCATTCGCACCTATAACTACCCGCAGGGTCGCGTAACCGATCATCGCATTAATCTCACGCTCTATAGGCTCGATGCCATCATGGATGGTGACCTTGAAGAAATCATCACAGCTCTTACAACTGAACATCAAGCTGAGCTTTTAGCGCAATTGAGTGATGCTTCATGACGCAAAGCGTTCGCCAACTTATTGAGTCTGCTTCAAAAGCTATCGATAAGAGCGAGGCAACACTCATTCTTGCGAAAATTCTTCAGACGAGAAAAGAGCACTTTATTGCGCATCCTGAAGAGCGCGTTGATAACGAAAAAGCCACTTCTTTTTTCGAGGCGGTAGAAAAGGTCAAAGCGGGATTTCCTGCAACCTATATTCTTGGGACGCAAGCGTTTTGGAAGTACGACTTTAAAGTAACTCCCGACGTTCTTATCCCGCG
>CAVCTI010000146.1:774-2339 GCA_963604755.1 Duodenibacillus sp.
CGCGGCCTGATACGGAAACGCTTCTTGAAGTTTCTCTAGAACTTCTTAAAAGAAAAGCTTCACCAAAAATATTGGACCTTGGAACGGGTAGCGGCATTTTGGCTATTTCCCTTGCGCTAGAAATAAAAGGAGCGACGGTTTACGCCGCCGATATCAGTCAAAAGGCTCTTCGCGTCGCCAAAGAAAATGCTGCGAATCTCAATGCAGACGTCACCTTTATTGAAAGTGATTGGTTTAGCAACATCTCAAAAGAAAGAGATTTTGATTTCATTGTTTGTAATCCTCCGTACATCCGTAGTGACGATGCGCATTTAGAAAATCTTACTTTTGAGCCACAAAACGCCTTAACCGATGGCGCAGATGGCTTAACGCACTACAAGAAAATCATCGATGAGGCTCCTTGCTATTTAGTCGATGGCGGCGTCTTAGCTTTCGAGCACGGCTTTGATCAAGCAAAAGACATTCGCACTCTTTTTAAAAACAACACCCACTATCAAGGCATCGCTTCCGTTAAGGACCTTGGAGGCCGCGAAAGAGTCACATATGCGGTAAAGTCTCTTTAAAGAAAAGATAAGGAAACTGCCATGAACCTTAAAGAGATCCTTTCCTACACGAATGCTTTATTGACTCCCGAAAACTACAATGACTATGCGCCAAATGGCTTGCAAGTTGAAGGCGACGGTCGAGAAATCAAAAAGATTTGCACGGCAGTTTCCGCTTCTCTCGATGCCATCGAAGCCGCAGCCAAAGAAGGGGCCGATGCGCTTTTCGTGCATCACGGGTGGTTCTGGAAGCATGACGAAGTGCGTATCACAGGGATTCGCCATAAGAGAGTTCAAGCTCTTTTATCTTCCGGGATGGCGCTTGTGGCCTATCACCTCCCATTAGACAATCACCCCGAGATTGGTAATAACGCACTCTTGGGGGCCGCGTTAAACGTCACTCCATTAGGCCGTTTTGGGGACGGCAATTTCGGTTGGTACGGCGTCCTTGAAACGAGCCTAACTGTTGATGCGCTCAAAGAGAAACTTCAGAAAATAATGCTGAGAACTCCTCTTGTTGTCGGCGTCCCAGAAAAAACCATTCGCACCGTTGCTTGGTGCACGGGAGCAGCTCAAGACTACTTGGAAGAAGCGGCTGCCATCGGGGCTGATGCCTATATCTCGGGAGAAATTTCTGAGCGCACAACCTACATTGCCAAGGAAACGGGACTCACCTACTTTTCTTGTGGACATCACGCCACAGAGCGTTTTGGCATTCGTGCGCTTGGGAAAAAGATTGAAGAAAAATTGGGGCTTCCCTCTCTTTTTATCGATACCAACAATCCGGTCTAAAGTCGCGTTTTCCTCGAATTTTCGCCAAGGCGTGAAGCGCCGTTTATTTCTTTTAAATCAAAGCGGTTTTCGCGCCTTTTGTGAAAAATTTTATTAAATTCTTATAATTCGCACTTTGCTGCAAATCTTGGGGCCTCCAAGATGCAGCCCCATTTTTAAACGACTTTCAAGGACGTTTTCCCTATGATGCTTTTGTATTCGGGCTCGACCTGCCCGTTTTCCCATCGTTGC
>CAVCTI010000147.1:0-2513 GCA_963604755.1 Duodenibacillus sp.
AATTGGCACTTCCGAAATTGAACATATCCTTGCGACACAAACCCTCATTTATCGCGTCGCCAAAACGATGCGCATTACAATCACTGGTGCACTTCCCTCAAACGCAACTCCGAAGGATTTAGCCCTAACAGTGTTAAGGACAATCTCTGCGCGCGGCGCCTTGGGTTCTGTTGTTGAATATACGGGCTCGGCTGTTGAGGCTCTCCCTCTTGAAGGTCGCATGACGCTTTGCAACCTTACGGTAGAAGCCGGTGCCCGCGGCGCTTTGATCGCCCCAGATGAGAAGGTCTTTAGTTGGGTAAAAGAGCACGCCAATCCCTTTAGTGAAGCAGACGACGCTGCGATGCACGAATACGCCAAAACACTTCACACAGATGCGGGTGCGCACTTTGATTGCGAAGTCGCCATTGACGCAACAAAGGTAAAACCCATGTGCACGTGGGGGACGAGCCCAGACCAAGCAATCTCCTTTGATGAAGCCATTCCTGCGCCCGAGAGTTTCGCAGACGACGTGGATAAGACAGCTGCTACTCGTGCTTTGACTTATCAGGGCCTTAAGGCGGGAGAAAAAATCGCAGGCACTCCCATTAATCACGTCTTTATTGGCTCGTGCACCAATGGGCGCCTTTCAGACTTAAAGGCAGCAGCTGCCGTATTAAAGTGTAAGCACGTCGCCAAAGGCGTCAGAGCCCAAGTGATGCCAGGCAGTATGCGAGTGCGTCGCGAAGCGGAAGCCTTAGGAATCGATAAGATCTTTAAAGACGCCGGATTTGAGTGGCGTAAGTCGGGGTGCACACTGTGCTTATCCATGAACGGAGACATTTTGGAAGCAGGATGCCGCTGTGCGTCGACCACTAACCGCAACTTCGAAGGCCGTCAAGGCAGAGGCGCAAGAACGCATTTAGTAAGTCCCGAAACCGCTGCAGCAAGCGCTATTGCCGGTTTTTTGACCGCCGCCAATTTATCGAAAGACGCCAATTAGGAGATAGGCACTATGGAAAAATTCACAACACTGACTACGGTTGCCGTTTCTCTTAATATGGATAACTTAGATACCGATCAGTTAATGCCTAAGCAATTCCTGCGCGGTATCACCAAAGACGGTTTGGCTCAGGGGCTTTTTTATAACTTGCGGTTTACAAGCGACGGTACCCCCAATCCCGATTCTCCATTTAATGTGAAGGGTTTAGAAAAGGCACGTGTGATTGTGGCAGAACCCAATTTTGGATGCGGTTCTTCTCGCGAGCACGCCGTCTGGGGGTTGTTGCAGTACGGGATTCGCGCGGTCATTGCCCCAAGCTTTGGAGAGATTTTTTACTCGAACGCCTTTAATAACGGACTTTTAGCTGCGAAAGTAAGCCAAAGCGATTGCGAAGCTCTCTTTAAAGCGCTTGAAGATAACCTCCTTCTTACTCTCACTGTGGACCTACCGAATCAAACGATTACAGCGGGGTCATTAGTGATTCACTTTGATTTGAGTGCCTACCACAAGATGATGCTTAGCGAGGGCTTAGATATAATCGATGCCACACTGCGTGACATTGATGCGATTGCCGCCTTTAAAGCGAAGCACGAAGCCGAGTTTCCTTGGATGAGCCGCCTACCAGGGAAATACCGTAGAGAACGCGACAAGTAATGCTGATGAGGGTCTGCCGTTAGCAAGCAAGAAGCCGTCTTCTTTTTTGCTCAAATAGGCAGACCGCCGCAGCGATTGCGACATTTAAGGATTCGCAATCGGATTCAATCGGGATTAAGTAGCGAGCCTCACTTGCGTTAAGTGCCTCTAAGCTTAATCCTGGTCCCTCGGCACCAAACATCCAAGTAGTGTTCGTTGCTTCCCAGCCTTTCGTTTGAAAGAGATCTAGGCCGCCTCTAGCGTCAGCTGCAAGAATCTTTCCAGTAAAGAGTTTCTTGATTTCTTCTGGCTCAACATCTTCAAAAATCGTTAAACCAAAGTGTGCGCCCATCGCAGCACGCATCACTTTTGGCGACCAAATAAGAGCCGTTTTAGAAGAAGCCGCAATGTGTCTTACGCCAGAAGCTAGCGCCGTACGAAGAATGGTTCCGACGTTACCCGCGTCTTGAATGCCATCAAGATAAACGGCATCAACCTCCATTGGGGTATCGGGAAGTTTACTTTCAGGAACCTCGAGCTCAACCATAATTCCAACGCCGTTAGCGACAGGAGCAACTGCTTCATATAGATGCGTTGGAAGCGTAAAAAGGCGAACACCTTCACGGCTTGAGAATTTTGAAAAAAGTGCCTTTGCTTCTTCAGATGCCGTATCTTCACGCAAGATAGCCGCATAAACAGGGGTGCCACTATCGAAGGCGACACCACTTACGTGTGCACCTTCGGCTAAGGTTCGATTAAGTTTCTTAATTGCTCTTGGGTGTGAAGCAAGTTTGTTCCAACGTTTTACATTGGGGTTTTCTGCGGAATTTAATTTCGTAAGAAACATAACCTATTCTTCTTTATGTGGACTCTTTTCCGAAAACTACCCTCTGAGGAT